>NZ_JAHHZF010000016.1 GCF_018729455.1 Prosthecodimorpha staleyi
GGGATGCCGCCGGAGAGCCCCCGATCTCCGAACGGATCCCCGGCCGGAGCGCCAGCGGAGAGCCGGGGCCTACTCTCCTCGCAACCTGCCGCGAGGCCCTGTTTTCTCGCGTGATCTTGACGCGGCCGTGAGGCGAGTAGGTCCCGGATCGGCGGCCCGGCGGGCCTTGTCCGGGATTGCGGTTGGGGGGTGGAAAGGGGCGGGGGATGCCGCCGGAGAGCCCCCGATCTCCGAACGGATCCCCGGCCGGAGCGCCAGCGGAGAGCCGGGGCCTACTCTCATGGCTACTTACCGCAGTGCCCCAAATTCACGCGTGATCTTGATGCCGTTGCGACGCGAGTAGGTCCCGGATCGGCGGCCCTTCGGGCCTTGTCCGGGATTGCGGTTTCGAGTGGGGGATGGCGGCGGATCGCCCTCAACCTCCGCCTCCGTCAGCCCAGGCTCTTGCCGTGGGTTTCGAGGCTGGCGGCAAGGGGGGTGGTGCCGGCGCCGGGCTGTTCGGGGCGGACATAGCGGCCGTCGACCACCCGGATCGGCTCGGCGAAATGGTCCTTGATCCAGGGGATGTATTCCAGGATCGAGGAGGCCGGGTGCCAGAAGCTCAGATGGACATGGACCTGACTCATCTCGCCGGCATGCGGGGCGACCGGCAGCCGGTGCGCGAGAGCGAGGTCGGCGACCTCGATATATTCCGTGATGCCGCCGAGCCGGGTCACGTCGGGCTGGACGAAATGCACCGCCCCGGCATCGAGGAAGCTGCGGAAGGCGTCGAGCGTGTAGAGCTGTTCGCCGAGGGCGACGGGGATGCGGCTGGAACGGGCGAGCGCGGCATGCGAGGCCACGTCGTCGTACCAGAGTGGTTCCTCGAACCATAGGATGTCGAGCGGTTCGGCGGCGCGGGCGAAGCGCAGCGCGGTCGGCAGGTCCCACTTGCCGTTGCCGTCGATGGCCATGGTCACGTCGGGGCCGATGGCGCGGCGCACGGCCTCCAGCCGGCGCACGTCGCGCATCGGATTGTCGTGGCCGACCTTGACCTTGATGCGCCGGAAGCCCTCCTCCTCGACGGCCTTCCGGCAGAGATCGACCAGGAGATCGTCGCCGAAGGAGAGCCAGCCGATATCCGTATTGTAGGCGTCGAGATGCTCGCGGGTCGCCCCGCCGAGATGGCGCCAGAGCGGCAGGTCGGCGCGCTTGGCGGCCAGATCCCAGAGCGCGATGTCGACGGCCGCCACCGCCAGATGGGTGATGCCGGCGCGACCGACCCATTGGGTCGCCGGATTGCGGGCGAGCTTCTTCCAGAGCCGGCGATGGTCGCGCGCATCCTCGCCGAGCAGCAGCGGGGCGTAGCAGTCGCGGATGCAGGCGGTGATCAGGCGGTCGGAGGCAAGATGGGCGTGGGTGCCGGTGAAGCCCCAGCCCTCCAGGCCGTCCTCGGTGCGGATGCGCGTCCCGACCACGCCCCAATGGGTGATCGAATGGGTCGAGTCCGCGATCGACGACGCCGTCAGCGGCAGGTGCATGATGAAGGGATCGACGGCGGTGATCTTCATGGCGGGGACGCGCTCCATTCTTCCGGAGAGAAACATCGGCCGCAGGGCTTGGCAATAAAAAATTTTCTGTTTTTTATTTTAATAGGCAAAACGAGGAGACCGCCGTGAGCCTGAGCAGAGCCACCCTTGCAGATCGGGCCTATGCGGAACTGCGCGACCGGATCCTGTCCGGCCGCCTCGGCGGCGGACGCCGACTGCTGCCGGAGGAACTGGCGGGCGACCTGGACATCAGCCCGACGCCGATCAAGGAGGCGCTGATCCGGCTGGAGGCCGATGGGCTGGTCGAAAGCCCCTTGCGCAAGGGCGCTTTCGTGCGCCGTTTCACGGCGCGGGTGGTCGAGGAACTGTGCGAGGCGCGCATGATGATCGAGCCGCCCTCGCTGCTGAACGCCTTCGTGTCGGGCGGCATCACGGCCGAACTGGTCGCCAGCCTGCGGCGCAATCTCGCTCTCCATGCGCGCCACGCGGAGGGGGGCACGCTGGACGACCTGCAGATGGCGCTGGCACTCGACCGCGAATTCCACGAGATGATCGTCGCGGCGGCCGACAACGAGACCGTCAGCGCCTGGCACGCGAAGCTGCTCTGTCAGACCCATACGGTGCTGGTCTGCCGGAACGATTCCTATGGAAGCGCGATCGGGGAACATGCGGCCATCGTGGACGCAATTGCCGAGGGCCGCCCCCAGGAGGCTGCCGAGGCCTTGCACCGGCATCTGCACGAGGCGATGGCCAACATGCTGCGCGCGGTCCGCCTCTACGAGGACCGCTCGACAAGCCGCGGGTGAAACGAGCGGGCGCGCCCGCGCAGGTGGGACGAGCCGTATCCGGCATTCCCAAGCATGTATCCGGGGCTTTAGGGTCGAGGCCGTCCGAAACCATCGTGGGGCCGCCATGCCGCTTCCCTTCCGGCAGACCTTCGCCCGCACGCTCGATATCCTCGTCGCCGCGACCCGGCCGGGCGAGACGGTCGAGGCCTGGACCTTCGACGACGCGGCAGCGCGGCGGGCGGCGGAACGGCGGGTCGCCGCAGCCGGCGGCCATGCCACATTCCGCAGCGCCTACAAGCCGCTCGTCACCTTCTTTCGCGAAGAACTCGAACTCACCGATTGCCGGAGCGTGACCGTGCGCTATCCGGTCCACCCGGCCGCGCCCGCGACCCGCTTCCGGCTCGAGGCCTATCCGCTCGCCGCGCTGCTGGCGCCGGTCCCCCTGTACCTGGAGCCGCTGCCCGCCGGCGAGGACCTGCACTACCGGGTCGAGATCGAGCGGGCTGCCGGCATCGAGCATCATCGCGTGTTCGCCCCCAACCATCTCCGGACCGATCATCTCGGCGCCGAATGCCTGACGCCGACCGGCTGGGCGCGGCGGATACGGGCAGCGGAGGGGGCCCTGGATGGGAATGGCGCGGGCCTCGCGGACGGGCAGGACGCACGGCTCGAGACCGACTACGAGGCCCTGTTCGGGGCGGCGCTGGCGGCCGTCGCCGACCATCCCTGGCCGGAGACCGAGCCCCATTACGAGGAACTGCTCCTGCGCGTCCGCATCCCTGCCGCCGACGAACCGCTCGGCGTCGGCCACGAGACCCTGAGCCTCGCCGAGGCGATGCACGAGGAGCTCTATTTCTCGATCCTGGAAGGGTTCGGCGCCCGCTCCGGACGCCCGCCCGGCGACCGGCGGCTGCGCCCGGGCCAGATCGTGCCGGAGGTCGCGGTCGGCGCCGGCCCGCCGGAGATCGAGATCGCACTCCGGCCCTTCGCCGTCGACGAAGCCGAGGCGCCGGGCCGTTTCGACGAGGCCGACGACGGCCCGCCGTCGCCCGTGACCATCGCCGCCGAACTCGACCGGCTCGGCGGTGTCGCCTTCCAGGTCCGCAGTCGCGCGGGGCGCCCGGTCTGGGCGCGCCATTTCGCCGGGTCGGATGCGGCCGTGATGATCTCCGCCGCCCAGCATGCCAACGAGACCACCGGCATCGCCGGCGCGCTCGCCGCGGCGGGCGCGATGGAGCCTTGGCCGGGCCGGCATTTCACGCTCTGCCCTTTGGAGAATCCCGACGGCCACGCGCTGCACCGGCGCCTCTGCGGCGAGCATCCCGCCCACATGCACCATGCCGCCCGCTACACCGCACTCGGCGACGATCTCGAATATCGCGAGGCCGGGCCGGACGGCACCGGTCTCTACGAGAAGGCGATCCGCCACGAGGCGGTCCGGCGTTCCGGCGCGCGGCTGCACGTCAATCTGCACGGCTACCCGGCGCATGAATGGACCCGGCCGCTGACCGGCTACATTCCGCGCAACTTCGCGCTCTGGACCATCCCGAAGGGCTTTTTCCTGATCCTGCGCCATCACGCCGGATGGGCGGCGGCGGCCGAGGCGCTGCTCGACCGGGTCACGCGGGACCTTGCCGAGTTCGACGGACTCGTCGCCTGGATTGAGGCGCAGCGGCGGCAGTTTGAGACCTATGCTGGCGCCGTCGAGGTCCGGATGGTCAACGGCCTGCCGTGCCACGTCTCCGCCGACGATCGCGGCGTGGTGCCGGTGACGTTGATCACCGAGTATCCCGACGAGACCATCCGTGGCGATGCCTATCGCCGCGGCGTCGCGGTGCAGAAGGCGACGGTGCTGGCCGCCTACCGGGCCTGGCAGGCGGTCGCCCGTGCCGGTCTGGCGCCCGGGGGCGGTTAGCTCCCGGGGTCGGATGACGCAAGGGCTCAGAGCCGCTCGATCGCCAGTGCGATGCCCTGGCCGCCGCCGATGCACATGGTGATCAGTGCCCGCCGGCCGCCGGTGCGCTTTAGATGCGAGATGGCCTTCACGGTCAGGATGGCGCCGGTGGCGCCGACCGGGTGACCGAGCGCGATGGCGCCGCCGTCCGGGTTGGTCTTGGCGGGATCGAAGCCGAGATCGCGGGCGACGGCCAGCGCCTGCGCGGCAAAGGCCTCGTTCGATTCGACCAGATCGAAATCCTCGATGGTGAGGCCGGTCCGCGCGAGCAGGCTGCGCACCGCCGGCACCGGGCCGATGCCCATCAGGCCCGGTTCGACGCCGGCATGGGCGTAGCCGATGATGCGGGCCAGTGGGGTCAGCCCAGCGGCGGCCGCGCGGCGCTCGGAGGTCAGCACGACGGCCGCCGCGCCGTCATTGATGCCGGAGGCGTTGCCGGCCGTGACCGTGCCACCCTTCCGGAAGACGGTCGGCAGCTTGGCGAGGCTTTCGACGGTCGTGTCGGGCTTTGGATATTCGTCGACCGCAAACGAGACCGTGGTGCGGCCCTTCTGCACCTCGACGGCGAGGATCTGGTCGGCGAAGCGGCCGTCGGCGAGCGAGGCCGTCGCGCGGCGCTGGCTTTCGGCGGCGAAGGCGTCCTGCTCGGCGCGCGAGATGCCCCATTTCTCGGCGACGTTTTCGGCCGTGATGCCCATGATGCCGCTGCCGAACGGGTCGGTCAGGACGCCGGTCAGGCCGTCGGCGAGCGTGGTGTCGCCGAGCCGCTGGCCGAAGCGGCCGGAATTCAGATAGTGCGGCGCCCGGCTCATCACCTCCGCACCGCCCGCCACCGCGACCTCGACATCGCCGAGCATGATCGACTGTGCGGCGGAGACGATCGCCTGCACGCCGCTGCCGCAGAGCCGGTTCAGCGTCATGGCCGGGGTGGATTTGGGGATGCCGGCGTCGATGCCCGCGACCCGGGCCAGATAGGCGTCCTGCGGGCCGGTCGGGATGACGTTGCCGAACACGACATGGCCGACCTGTTCGGCCTCGACCGTCGCGCGCCTCAGCGCTTCCGCCGCCACCTTGGCGCCGAGCCCGGCCGGCGTCTCGCCCGAGAGGCTGCCGCCGAAACTGCCGATCGCGGTCCGCGCCGCGCCGACGATCACCACCTGTTCGGTCATTCCGCCCCTCCTACTTCTTTCGTTCTGTGTCGTTTGCGGCTCAGGTCCGCTCGGCGATCGAGGCGGCGACGAGGCGCGGATAGTGGGACCGCATCTCGGCCGCAAAGGTCTCGATCGGCATGTCGTCGTAGCTGCCGCGGTCGAGCACATAGTCCATGTGCCGGCGGCCGTCGGGGTCGAATTCGTGGAAGATCGAGTCGCTGCGGCCGTCGAAATCGAGCGGCTTGACGTTGAACTTCCGGCAGAAGGCCAGGTCGAAGGCCGGCGTCGCCTTGACCCATTGGCCGTCCAGGTGAAGCACCGTGTAGGCGTGCCAGTAGAAGACGTCGGTGCCGATCAATTCGAGCATGCGCGGCGTCGAGAGATGGTTGCGCACGTCCGCAAAGCCGATCCGGGCCGGGATGCCCGCCGCTCGCGCCGCCGCGGCCAGCGCGATCGCCTTGGGCACGCAGAAGGCCGCCGGTGCTGCCAGCACGTTGGAGGCGACGAAAAGATGCGGCTCGATGCCGAAATGGCGCATGTCGTAGGGGATGGCATCGCGCATGGCGTAGTAGAGGCGGATTGCCCGTTCGCGGTCGCTGCCCGTGCCGGCATGCCGGGTCACGAAATCCCGCACCGGTTCGGACTGCGAATCGATGAAGGCCGTCGGCTGCAGTGCCGCGTTCCCGTCAGCCTCGCTCATGGCGCCCATCTCCCTATGCCGTTGCGTCTCGGCGCTCGCCGAGCCGCCAGGCGATCTGCGGCAGGCGGTCCGCTCCGAAGAAGCCCTCGCCGTCGACGACCGCGTAGGGCGAGCCGATCACGCCGATGCCGGCCGCCTCCTCGATCGCCGCCGCCAGCCGGCCGCGGCCGTCTGCCCCGTCGATCATCGCCTGAACCGCCTCCGGGCCGAAGGCTAGCACGCTCGGCAGGTCGGCCAGCACTGCCCGATCGGCTATGTCGCGGCCCTCGACGAAGAAGGCGCGGAAGATGTCGCGGGCGAGCGGCAGCGCCAGGTCGGGACGCTCCGCGGTCGCAGCGTGATGCAGCCGGGCGGCGAGATGGGCCGAGATCTGCAACGGATCCGGCATCCGGTACGGCACGCCATAAAAGGCGGCCGAGCGCGCCACATCCAGGTCGAAATAGGCGCGCCGGGCCGGCTTTTCGAGCGGATTGCCGACGCCCTGGCCCTTGAACACCGCCCAGAGCAGGATCGGGCGCAGTTCCAGCGCCCGGCCGTGGCGTGCGGCCAGTTCGGCCAACGGGTCGAGGGCGAAATAGGCGTAGGGCGAGGCGAAGTCGAAGTAGAGGCGGATCGGTTCGGGCATGGTCAGAACCTGAAGACGCCGTAGCCCGGAGGTCCGAGCGGGGCATTGAGGGAGGCCGAGAGGGCAATGGCGAGGGCGTTGCGGGTGTCGACCGGATCGATGATGCCGTCGTCCCACAGTTCCGAGGTCGAGTAGTAGGCCGACAGCTGTTCCTGGTAGGCCTTGCGGGTCTCTTCCCAGACCTGATCGACCGCCGCCTGATCGAAGGTTCCGCCGGCCCGCTTCATCTGGTTGGCCTTGACCTCGGCCAGCGTGTTGGCGGCCTGGTCACCGCCCATGACGCCGATCTGGTGGTTCGGCCAGGCGAACAGGAAGCGGCCGTCGAAGGCGCGCCCGCACATGCCGTAATTGCCGGCGCCGAAGGAGCCGTTGCACATCACGGTGAATTTCGGCACCCGCGAGCAGCTCTGCGCCATGATCATCTTGGCGCCGTCCTTGGTGATGCCGCGGCGCTCGTATTCGCGGCCGACCATGTAGCCGGTGATGTTCTGCAGGAAGACCAGCGGGGTGTTGTTCTGGTTGCAGAGCTCGATGAAGTGGGCCCCCTTCAGCGAGCTGTCGTTGAACAGCACGCCGTTATTGGCCAGGATGCCGACCTTGTAGCCCCAGATGTTGGCATAGCCGCAGATCAGCGTGGTGCCGTAATTGGGCTGGTATTCGTGGAAGCGGCTGCCGTCGACCATGCGGGCGATGATCTCGCGCATGTCGAAGGCCTTCTTGATGTCGTCGGGCACGATCCCGTAGATGTCCTGCGGATCATAGAAGGGATCCTCCGGCGCCTCGCGCTGCAAAGGCCAGCGCTCCGACCGGTCCCATTGCGCGACGATCTCGCGACCGATCGCGATGGCGTGCTCCTCGCTGTCGGCCGGGTAATCGCAGGTGCCCGACACGCTGGTATGCATCTCGGCGCCGCCGAGATCCTCGACCGAGACATCCTCGCCGGTCGCGGCCTTGACCAGCGGCGGCCCGCCCAGGAACACCGCTCCGGTGCCGCGCACGATAACGCTGTAGTCCGAGAGCCCGGGAATGTAGGCGCCGCCGGCCGTGCAATGGCCGAACACCAGCGACAGCTGCTTGACCCCCATCTTGGACAGGATCGACTGGTTGCGGAAGATGCGGCCGGCCATGTAGCGGTCGGGGAAGACTTGGCTCTGCAGCTGCAGGAAGCCGCCGGCGGAATCGCACAGATGCACGACCGGCAGGCGGTTCTCCATGGCGATGTCGAGCGCCCGCACGATTTTCTTGGCGGTCAACGGATACCAGGCGCCGCCCTTCACGGTCGGGTCGTCGGCGCGCACGATCACCTCGCGCCCCGACACGATGCCGATGCCGACGATCGAACTCGCCGACGGCGCCTCGCCGCCATAGGCCATGTTGGCGGCGAGCGAGGACAGTTCCAGGAAGGGTGTGCCGGGATCGAGCAGCTTCTCGATCCGCTGGCGCGGGGTCAGCTTCTTCTGACGGGCGAGCCGGTCGAGGTCGCGCTGCGGCCGCAGATGGCGGGCGGCCTCCTGCTTCTCGCGGAACTCCGCGACCAGGCGCCGATTGTGCGCCTCGTTGCGGCGGAACTCGGCCGAGGCGGTGTTGATGGAGGATTCGATCCGTCGCATGGGGTCAGCGCTCCTCGGTCACCGGCTGCAATCGCGCCAGGACCGCATCCTTGTCGAACACGTCGCCCTCGCGCACCGCGACCTCGGCCAGGATGCCGTCGCGCGGGGCGGCCAACGCCATCTGCAGTTTCATGCTCTCGATGGTGATGATCGCCTCGCCGCGGCGCACCGCATCACCGGCCGCCTTGTGGACGGCGACGACAGCGCCGGGCATCGGCGCGCGCACGCGATCGGACCCGCCGCCGCTCGCCGCGGCCTCGGCGGCCGGGTCGTAGGGCCGCGCCTCGTAGGTACGCCCGTCCAGGCGGATGTCGACGCCGCCGCCGGCGCCGGGCGCGCGCGTGAAGGCGACCGGTCGGCCGTCGATGCGCAAGCTCTGCGGTCCGGACCGGCCGTCGCACAGGTCCTCGACCCGGTAGCGGTGGCCGCCGATCTCGACGAGGAGATGCGGGCGGCGGGCCACGATCGCGATGCCGTGGACCTGGCCGTCGATCATGATCTTGAAGGTCATGGTCAATTCCTCCAGGCGCCGATGGACGCGTGCGGCTCCGGCACGTCGAGGACGAGCGCGCGGAATTCGCGCAGGCCGAGCGCGGCGGCGATCAGCGCCTCGTGCAGTCGTCCGGTCTCCGGTGCGCCGGAGGCGAGCGCCTCGCGGTGCTCGGCGACGAAGCCGGTGTGAAGGTCGCCGGCGCGGAAGGCCGGATGGTCGAGCACCCGGGCCAGATAGTCGATGTTGGTCGTCACCCCGAACAGCGCGAGGTCGCCGAGCGCGGCGATCGACCGGTCGATGGCTGCCGTGCGGTCGGCGCCATGGGCGACCAGCTTGGCGAGCATCGGATCGAAATCGGCCGTCACCTTCTGGCCGCGGTCGAGCGCGTTCTCGAAGCGCAGATAGGGGGCTTCGGGCACGGCCAGATGCTGGATGGTGCCGGTCTCGGGCAGGAAGTCGCGCTCCGGATTCTCTGCGCAGATGCGGCACTCGACGGCATGGCCGCGGGCGGTCACGGCGTCCTGGCCGAAGGGCAGGCCATGGCCGGCGGCGATCTCCAGCTGCAGCCGCACGAGATCGAGGCCCGTGATCATCTCGGTGACCGGATGCTCGACCTGGAGGCGGGTGTTCATCTCCAGGAAGAAGAAGCGGCCGTCGGCGCCGAGGATATACTCGACCGTGCCGGCATTGCGGTAGCGCGCGGCGGCGGCGAGACGAACCGCGGAGGCGCAGATCTCGTCGCGCAGACCCGCCGGCAGGTTGGCGGCCGGAGCCTCCTCGATGATCTTCTGGAAGCGGCGCTGCACCGAGCATTCGCGCTCGAACAGATGGATCGCGCCGCCTTCGCCATCGCCGAAGACCTGCACCTCGATATGACGCGGCCGTTCGACGAAGACCTCGGCATAGACGCGACCGTCGCCGAAATAACGCTGCGCCTCGCTCGAGGCGATGCGGGCGGCGCCTTCCAACTGGTCCGCCGAGCGGACGATGCTCATGCCCTTGCCACCGCCGCCGGCTGCCGCCTTGATCAGGAGAGGGAAGCCGATCGCCTCGGCGCGGCGAACGAAATCGGCCAGATCGTCGGTCGGCATCACCGACGGGGCGACCGGGACGCCATGCTGGTCGGCGAAGTTGCGTGCCGAGATCTTGTCGCCCATCAGCGCGATCGAGGCCGCATCCGGCCCGACGAAGACCAGGCCGGCCTCCGCGACGGCCCGCGCAAAGCCGGCATTCTCGGACAGGAAGCCGTAGCCCGGATGGATCGCGTCCGCCCCGGTGGCGAGCGCCGCGGCGACGATCTGACGGATGTCGAGATGGGCGGCGACCGGGGTGTCGCCCTTCAATTCGACCGCCTCGTCGGCGAGCCGGACATGCTGGGCGCGCGCCTCGACGGCATGATGCACCGCAACCGCCGCGATGCCCATCTCGCGCAGGGTCCGGATGATACGGCAGGCGATCTCGCCGCGATTGGCGATCAGCACCTTGCGGAATGGGACGTGACGCGACGCCCGCCCGGCAGGATCGGAGGAGGAGAGGCTCATCGGCGGGTTTCCATGGCGGCGACACCTTCGAGGCGGCCACCGGGTTGGAGCCAGGCAGCGGGCACCGGCACGGGCATGTCCATCAGCACCTGCGCCATGGCCTTGCCTTGCGGATCGTAGCGCAGCGACGCGATGCCGCCGCCGCCGAGCGCGCGGTGCAGGAGGAAGTTGAAACCGTCGAGGCCGGGCCAGTCGAAGCGCTCGACCGGGCCGCGGACGTGGTGGGCGAACCAGCCGCGCACGGCTTCCGCCGTCAGCGCGCGGGCGATCGGCGCCACGAAGTCCGGGTGCCGCGCCATCACGCCGATATTGGCGATGTCGCCCTTATCGCCGCTGCGGGCCGTGGCCAGAGCGACCAGCGGCACGGCGACGGTCGGTCCATCCGGCACCGGCGCCGTTGCGACCTCGCCGGGGGCGGTCTCCGGGACGGAGCGCTCGGTTCCCGGCGCGGTCGCAACCTCGATCGCGGCGTCGCCGGTCTTCACCGACACGACGACATCGCGCTTGTCGATCAGGAAGGAGAACAGCCGCACCACCGGCTGCGGCTCGGGCCGGCCGCCGGCAAAGCCGGTCAGGCTCTGCGCCATCGCGGTGGCGGCGGGATAGATCTCGCGGGCGAAGATCTGCAGCGCGTCCCGGCTGGCATGGCGCACGCCGACCTTCAGGATCACCTCGCGCGCCGGCGAGGCGGCGGGGGCGACGCCGTAGCTGGTCTCCGCGCCGAGCACTTCGATCGACGTTTCCGCAAACCGGTCGAACCCTGCCGCCGCGATCAGCCGCTCGGAGCGGGCCAGGATCGCCGTGCCGACCTTCTCGGCCCGCAGCGCCGCGTCGCGGCCGACGATCATCATGGTCGCGGTGCAGCGCCAGCCGTCCGCATAGGTGGCGCTGACCTTGTAACTCGGCGTCGGCGGCAGGCCGCGCGCGCCGGTGACCCGGACCCGGTCCGGCCCGACGGCCTCCAGCCTGACGTCCGACCAGTCGCAGATCACGTCGGGAAGCAGATAGGCGGCCGGATCGCCGACCTCGTAGACGACCTGCTCGGCGACGATTGGAGGCGTGATCCGACCGCCGGTGCCGTCCGGCTTGCCGACCTCGAAGCTGCCGTCCGCCCGGCAATCGGCGATGGGGAAGCCCATGTCGGCCCAGTCGTCGGCGACCGCGCGCCAGTCGGTCGTGATCCCGCCGGTCGCCTGCGCGCCGCATTCCAGGATGTGACCCGCGAGGCTGCCGGCCGAGAGCTGATCGTAGTCTTCCGGCGTCCAGCCGAACTCGTGGATCAGCGGCCCCAGCACCACCGCGCTGTCGACGCAGCGGCCGGTGACCACCACGTCGGCGCCGGCATCGAGCGCGGCGGCGACGCCGAAGGCGCCCAGATAGGCATTGATGCTGGCGGTCTTCGCCGGGAAGGGGGCGCCCGAGAACATCTCGGTGACGCCGGCGGCGCGGAACTGCTCGGCCCGGTCGGACAGGTCGTCGCCGGTCACCACCGCGACCTTGAGATCGACCCCGACTTCCGCGAAGGCGGCCAGCAGTGCGTCACGGCAGGCTTCCGGATTGACCCCGCCGGCATTGGTGACGACGCGGATGCGCTTCTCCGCGATCTCGCGGGCGAGCGGTTTCATGACCAGCGACACGAAGTCGGTCGCATAGCCGAGGGTCGGCGTCTTGGCCTTCATCCGGGCCAGGATCGACATGGTGATCTCGGCCAGATAGTCGAGCACCAGATAGTCGATCCCGCCGGAGCGGACGAGCTGGCGCGGGCCTTCCGGGCTGTCGCCCCAGAAGCCGGCGCCGCAGCCGATGCGGATGGTGTCGCGCATGGCCGGCCTCACTTGCCGGTCCACACCGGCGGGCGCTTCTCGGCGAAGGCGGTGAAGCCTTCGCGGGCGTCCTCGGTGCGGGCCATGTTGGCGAGCATGAATTGCGCATATTCGAGCGCGGCGTCGGTCGACATCTCGCGGATCTTCGCGAGCGCCTGCTTGCCGAGACGGATGCCGGTCGGCGACTTGTCGACGATGCGGCCGATGAGCCAGTCGGTCTTGGCATCGAGCTCGGAGGCCGGCACCGCATAGTTGACGATCGAGGCGGCCTCCGGGTCTCCGGCGCGGATCAATTCCCCGGTGATGCACAATTCGGTCAGACGGCGATAGGGCAGCACGCGTAAGAGATAGGGCAGGATCATCATCGGGAAGAGGCCGACCTTGACCTCAGTGACGCCCATCAGCGCATCCTCGCGGGCGACCACCAGGTCGCAGGCGCAGACCAGCCCGAAGCCGCCGGCCAGCGCATGGCCGTTGACGCGCGCCACGATCGGCAGGCGGCAGGCATCCATCCGGCGCAGCAGGCGGCTGACATAGTGGCGCGGATCGGCGGCGTCGATGGTGAAGGGCGTGCCGTCGGCGCCGGGCTTCAGGTCGCCGCCGGCACAGAAGGCCTTGTCGCCGGCGCCGGTCAGGACGACCACGCGCACTTCGGGATCGGCCTCGGCGGCATCGAGCGCCACCACGATGGCGGCGGCGACGGATTCGTTCAGCGCGTTGCGGCGGCTCTCGCGGTCGATGGTGACGACCATCGCGGCGCCTTCGCGACGGGTGGTGACGGCGTCGGTCACGATTCCTCCCAAGTCGGTGGGTCCGTCCGGCGCCCGAAACAGCGGCCGGCGAACTCTTCGCCTCGTAAATGATTTGAGTTCATTTGTGCTGTCAATATGCCTTCGCGGCCAATTCAGCGCTTCCCCGCGCGAAATCTGAACCTTGCCCGAAAGGCCCGGAAAACGAGTGTTGACACTGCGGTCCGGTCACTGATGAAATGCGCTCAGTAAAAACGGTCGGAACGGCCGGGTTCGCTGTCGTTGCCGGATCGGTCGCGGCGGCCGGCCCTTCCAGGGAGGAGACGAAATGAACGCTGCCAGCGGAGTTGGGGCGGGGCGCAACCAGGCCATGGCCTTCGATCTCGACGAGGATCAGCGCGCCATTCTCGATCAGGCCGACCGCTTCGGCCGCAACGAACTCTATCCTCTCTGCCGGCGCATGGACGACGAGGAGTGGTGGCCGGAGGAGGCCTTTCCGAAGCTCGGCGCGGCCGGCTTCTTCGGTGCCACCATCCCCGAGCAATATGGCGGGGCCGGGCTCGATCTGCTCGCCGCCGGCCTGGTGCTGCAGGGCTTCAGCCGCTGGAACCACGCCATGGCGCTGTCGGTGGCGGCGCACGACAATCTCTGCGCCAACAACATCTACCGAAACGGCAACGAGGACCAGCGCCGGCGCTATCTGCCCGATCTCTGCGCCGGCCGCACCATCGGCGCGCTCGGCCTGACCGAACCGGGGGCCGGCTCCGACGCGCTCGGCTCGATGCGCACCACCGCCCGCCGCGACGGCGACCATTATGTGCTGAACGGATCGAAGATCTACATCACCAACGGTCCGGTCGCCGACGTGCTGCTGGTCTATGCCAAGACCGACAAGGAGCGCGGCGCGAAGGGCATCTCGGCCTTCATCGTCGAGAAGGATTTCCCCGGCTTCCGCGTGGCGCAGAAGCTGGTGAAGATGGGCTATCGCGGAAGTCAGACCGCCGAACTGGTGTTCGAGGATTGCCGCGTGCCGGTCGCGAACCGGGTCGGCGAGGAGAATCAGGGCGTCGCCGTCGTGATGAGCGGCCTCGATCTGGAACGGGCCATGATCTCGCCGATCTGCCTCGGCGTCGCCGAGCGGGCGCTCGAGCTTTCGATCGACTATGCCAAGACGCGCCAGCAGTTCGGCAAGCCGATCGGGTCCTTCCAGATGGTCCAGTCGATGCTGGCCGACATGTATGTGCTGGTCGAGACCATGCGCAGCTTCACCTACCGGGTGCTCGCGGAAGCCGCCCCGCTGGAGATCGGCGGCGGCGGGCGCGGCGACATCCACAAGCTGACCGCGGCCTCGGTTATGTATGCCGCCGAGGCCTGCCACCAGGTGCTGGATAAGGCCGTCCAGGTCCATGGCGGCAGCGGCTACATCTGGGAATCGGAGATCAATCGCCTGTTCCGGAGCACCAAGCTCCTGGAGATCGGTGCCGGCACGACCGAAGTCCGCAAGATGATCATCGCCGGCGAACTCCTGAAGGGCATGACGCGGAATGGCTGAGGCGACCTCCGGACAGGCCCCCGAATTCGGGCTCGAAGATGCCGATCTGGCCGCGGAACCGACCGTGTTCGGCGAGACGGCGTTTGCCGGCAAGACCGTGCTGATCTCCGGCGGCGCCGGCGGCATCGGCAAGGCGACGGCCTGGCTGATGGCTCGCTGTGGTGCCGCCGTCGTGCTGACCGGGCGCGACGAGGCCAAGCTCGACAGCGCCGTGGCCGCCTTGCGCGCCGCCGGTCTGGACGCTTCGGCGAAACCCTGCAACGTGCGCGATCCGGCCTCGATCGCCGCGTTGCACGACTGGATCTGGGACGAGATCGGCGGGCTCGACATTCTCGTCAACAGCGCCGGCGGACAATTCCCTCAGCCGGCGATCGACTTCTCGGTCAAGGGTTGGAACGCCGTCATCGACACCAACCTGAACGGCACCTGGTACATGATCCAGGAAGCCGGGCGGCGCTGGCGCGACGCCGGGCGGCCGGGCAGCATCGTCTCGATCGTGGTCGTCACCCGGCAGGGCCTGCACGGGGTCGCCCATTCGATCGCGGCGCGCTCCGGCGTGATCGGGCTGACCCAGGCGCTGGCCGTGGAATGGGCCCCGCTCAACATCCGCATCAACTGCGTCGCGCCCGGGTCGATCGAGACGCCCGGCTGGCGGGTCTACGATCCGAGCGTGATCACCGCCTATCCGCGCTCGAACCCGATGATGCGCACGGCCAGCAGCTGGGAGGTGGCCGAGGCCTGCGCCTATCTGACCGGGGACGGCGCGCGCTACGTTACCGGAGAAGTCTTGAACGTCGCCGGCGGCGGCCAGCTGTGGGGCGAGACCTGGACGATCCCGCGTCCGGATTATTTCAGCGGCCCCGGCCGTACCCTGCGCCAAAAGGACGATACGCCATGACCCAGCCGCCGCTCGAAATCGGCAAGACCTATCTCACCCCCGGCCGCACGGTCGGGGAGGGCGACATCACCCTGTTCGCGGGTCTGGTCGGCGACTTCACGCCCGTCCACATGGATGCGGACTATTGCAGCCGGACGAGCTTCGGCAGCCGCATCGCCCACGGCCCGCTGACCATGGCGACCGCCATCGGCCTGTTCACCCATGTCGGCGTCCTGGGCGAACGGGTCGTCGCGCTCCTGAACCTGAACTGGGATTTCTCCGCCCCGGTGCGCATCGGCGACACCATCCGGGCCGAGGTCACCATCGAGGCGCTCCGCCCGACCTCGAAGGGCGGACGCCATGTCTGCTCCCTGCTGTTCCGGGTGCTGAACCAGACCGGCGCAGAAATCCAGCGCGGCACCATGAAGGTTCTGCTGCAGGGGCTTTGAGTCCGCAGGTGCACGGGGTGTCGGGGGCAGAGCCGCCCGGGCCGTCGCCCGGCCTTCGGCTTGCTTGTCCGGACCTCGAATCTCCCGATCTCGCAGTCTCGGTCCGGCTGCCGTCGGCGGGGCTGGGAGCCACGGGGCAGGGCGGAGGCGTTCGTGCGAACGCCGCTCCCCCGGGGAATTCGGCTACGCCGTCTTTCGAACGCGCTTCTTCGGCGGCGTTTCGGTGATCGCTTCCAGGCGCTGGGTGGCGGCGTCGAGGCGGGCGAAGAGGGTGTCGAAGGTGACGGCGCCCTTCCGGTCTGTGGCGAGGCCGCGATAGACCATGTTGGTGATTTGGTCGGCGATCTGATCGGGATCGAAATCGCCCTCGTTGCGCAGGAAGGCCCAGGTGCGATGCTCGATCGCGCCGAAGACCATGTCGCGCACTAGGCTCGGCGACGTGTCCGGGCGCAGTTCCCCATTGGCGACCGCCGCTTTCACGACATCGATGAGACGGTGGGTATAGGCCTGATTGAGCTTGAACAGTCGCGAGCCGCGATAGTCGGGGGTCGGGCGGATCTCTTGGAACATCAGCCGCGACAAGGCCGGATCGCGCCGGATCGACATGAGATGCGTGTGGACGATGAAGCGGATCTGGTTCCAGACGCCGCGAATGCCTGCGAACTGTTCGGCATCCTGGGTCAGAAGTTCCTCGAACCAGAGTTCGACGACCTTGACCAGAAGCTCGCGCTTGTTGGCGAAGAAGCGATAGATGCTGCCTTCGACGACGCCGGCCCTCACGGCAATGTCCGTGATCAGGGCTTCGCTGTAGCCCTTTTCTGTAAACACATCGCGCGCCGCCTTCATGATGTCGGAGATCCGGCGTTCCGGCGGCAGCCGGTTGACCTGTCTTTTCACCGCACTTCGTGCCATTCCGCTCCCTTTCCGGTGGTGTCTGGAATTGCCAGCGTCGGAGTTCAGCTGAGAAGATCCTTGTAGAGACGCTCCATTTCATGCCGCAGGATCTTGCCCGTGGTCGAGCGGGGAAAATCCTCGAAGCGGATGAAATGGATCGCCTTCGGCCGCTTGTAGCCGGCCAGGTGTTCCTTGCAGAGCCGGTCGATCTCCTCCGCGCCGAGACTGTCGTCAGTCCGCGCCACGAAGGCGACCGGGACCTCGCCCCAGCGGCTGTCCGCACGGCGCAGGACGATGGCATCGCCGATGCGCGCGTCGGCCAGCAGCACCCGTTCGATCTCGGCCGGATAGATGTTCTCGCCGCCGGACTTGATCATGTATTTGGCGCGGTCGACGAAGTCGTAGCTGCCGTCCGGATTGCGGCGGAACAGGTCGCCCATGCGGAAATAGCCGCCGGCGAAGTCCCGCGCATTGGTCGCCGCCGCGTTCCAGTAGCCGGAGAACACGGTCGGTCCGCGCACCGCCGCCTCGCCGGGCTCGCCGTCGGGCACCTCGTTGCCGTCCGGATCCAGCAGGCGCAGGTCGCACATCGAACTCTTGCGCTTCGACAGGCGCTCCGGGATTTTGCCCGGCGGGATCAGCATGGCGGAGGCGGGCGGCAGGCCGGTCTCGGTCGAGCCAAAGCTGTTCAGGTAGGGGGCGCCGGTCAGGCCCGACAGTTCCGCCATCAGCTTCAGCGGCACGAGGTCGGCCATGGCGCCGACCGCGCGGATGCCGCGGGGCCGGATGCCGCGCGCCTTCAGAAGTTCGACCACGGGCTCGATCGAGCCGGGCATGAGCAGGAGCCAGCCGAGCAGGTGGCGCTCCATGATCGCGACGATTCGCTCGGCGTTGAACCCGTCGACCACATGCACGATCGAGCCGGACATCAGGGCGCCGAGCATCTGGTCGGTCGAGCCCATGTGGAACATCGGCGCCCAGGCGACGAAGCCGTCGGCTTCGGTGGCGCGCATGTCCATGCGCAGCACCGCATTGCGGGCGATTTCGGCGCGGTGGCTGATGGCGGCGCCCTTGGGCAGGCCGGTCGTACCGCTGGTATAGAGGACGATCAGCGGATCTTCGGGCTCGGCGGCGACCGGCGGGGCTTCGTCCGCGGCGTCGGCGAGGAGCGCCGCATAGTCGCGCTCGATCACCAGGCTCGGGACATCGAGACCGAGCGCAGCGGCAGCCTCGGCGAAGCGCTGCGAGGCGATCAGCAACTGCGGGCCGACCAGCGTCACGCAATGGGCGAGCTCGGTCCGGCTGAGCCGCCAGTTCTGGCAGGCGACCACGGCGCCGAGCCGGGCGGCCGCAAGCTGGATCTCGATATACTCGTGCCGGTTCTCGGACAGGAGTGCGATCACCGATCCGCGCTTCAGGCCGCGAGCGGCAAGGGCGGCGGCGAGGCGGCGGACACGGGCGTCCAGCTCGGCATAGCTGCAGGCCGTGTCGCCCTGCAGAATCGCCGTGGCTGCAGGCCTGTCGCGGGCCTGGGAGGCGAAGAGCTCATAGACTGTCAGGCCGCCGGCACGGCCGATCGCTGCGCTCGTCGCTTCCGCCATCGCTTCGTTCATTCCCATCTCCCGAACGTCTTTTCATGCTTTCCGGCGGATCGGCCGGGCGACCGTGCAACGGTCTCAGGAAGCTGGCAGAATAGTCCGCGCAGCGAACCCGCGCGAGCCGGCGTCCCTGCTTCGAGGGCCTGCCCGTCTGCCGCATGGGCAGGCGCCCCAAAGGCTGTCCCGGAAGCCACGAATTAGGCCTCCGACCGCATTGACAAAGACACTGGGGTCGCCACTAATAAACATCATTCATCATCGCTCGATGCGATGCAAGTGCCTCGAAAGAAGGCACGCAATCGGGAAGGAACCGGCGTGAACAGGCGCAAAATTCGGCCACGGCAGCGCCCGATGCGGGTGCGCCGAACCGAGTTCCGCAGCTTTCAGCGCCCGATCGGGACGAGCGGGGGTGGTCGTTGATAAGTCTCGTTCATTTAGCACATGCAGCATGGTGTCGTGTCGCGCTGCGGGACGGGATGGTGGCATGCTTGCGCTGACCAACGTCCAAGTCCTCTACGATCGCTCGATACAGGCGGTGCGCGACGTGTCGCTGACCGTGCCGCAGGGCAAGGTGGTCGCCCTGCTCGGCTCCAACGGGGCCGGCAAGTCGACCATCCTGAAGGCGATTTCCGGCGTGCTCGGCCAGGAAGACGGCGAGGTCATCGGCGGTGACATCCGCTTCGAGGGCAGCAGCCTCCTCGGCGCCCCGCCGCGGGCGATTATCGAGCGTGGGCTGCTCCAGGTGCCGGAGGGGCGCGCGCTGTTCGCGACCCTGACGGTCGAGGAGAACCTGATCATGGGCGGCTACCTCCGCTCGCCGGCCGAAACGCGCGAGGGGCTGGAGCGGATCTATGCCATGTTCCCCCGCGTCAAGGAGCGGCGCAAGCAGATCGCCGGCTACCTGTCGGGCGGCGAACAGCAGATGGTCGCGATCGGGCGGGCCCTGATGGGGCGACCGCGGCTCCTGATGCTCGACGAGCCGTCGCTCGGCCTCGCGCCCCAGATCGTGGAGACGATCTTCGAGACCGTGTTGGCGCTGAACCGCGACACCGGGCTGACCGTGCTGCTGGTCGAGCAGAACGCCCAGGTGGCGCTGAAGGCGGCGAGCTACGGCTACATCATCGAGAACGGGCGCATCGTGCTGGACGGCCCGGCCGAGAAGCTGGCCGCCAATGACGATGTGCAGGAGTTCTATCTCGGCTTCGCGGCCGGCGAACGGAAGAGCATGCGCGACGTGAAGCACTACAAGCGTCGCAAGCGGTGGCTGTCATGAGCAGGATTCTCGAACTCGAAGGCGTCAGCAAACGCTTCGGCGGGCTGACCGCCGTCAACGAGGTCAGTCTCTCCGTCGAGGAGGGACAGATCTACAGCCTGATCGGTCCGAATGGGGCCGGCAAGACGACCCTGTTCAACCTGATCAGTGCCGTGCTGGCACCGACCTCCGGCCGGATCGTGTTCGACGGACGCGACATCACGCGCCTGCCGACCCATGCGCTGGCACGGCTCGGCATCGCCCGGACCTTCCAGAACCTGGCCGTTTTCAAGCACGAGACCGTGGTCAACAACCTGCTCGTCGGCCTGCACACCCATCTCGGCGCGGATCCGATCTCGGCCGCCTTCTTCTGGGGACGGGCGCGCCGGGAGGAGTTGAAGGCGCGCGAACGGGTCGAGGAGATCATCGACTTCCTGGAGATCGAGGACCTGCGCGACCATGTCGTCGGCACGCTCTCCTACGGCCAGCAGAAGCGGGTCGAACTCGGCCGGGCGCTGGCCATCGGGCCGCGGCTGCTTCTGCTCGACGAGATGGTCTCGGGCATGAACCAGGAGGAGCGCGAGGACATCGCCCGCTTCATCCTGGACCTCAAGGAGGAACTCGGAATGACCGTGTTCATGGTCGAACACGACATGGGCATCGTGATGGACATCTCCGACCACGTCTGCGTCGTCAATCACGGCCGCAAGATCGCCGATGGAACGCCGGCCGAGGTCGCCGCCGACCCGGCCGTGATCGAGGCCTATCTCGGGACGAAGCAGGCAGCATGACCGAGGCCGATCTCCTCACGACCCGGACCATGCCGCAGATCCTGGCTTGGCGCGCGGACCAGATGCCGCGCGCCCTGGCGCTGCGCGAGAAGGTGCGCGGGCTCTGGCGGCAGACCACTTGGCGGGACTATTTCGAGCGCACCCGGGCCTTCGCCATCGGCCTCCATGCGCTCGGCTTCCGGGCAGGCGACCGGCTCGCGATCGCGGCCGACGACTGCCCGGAATGGTTCCTGGCCGATCTGGCCGCCCAGATGCTCGGCGGCGCCGGGCTCGGCCTCTACCCGACCAATCCCTGGCCGGAGATGCAATATATCCTGCGTCACTCGCGCGCCCGCTTCGTCGTCTGCGGCGACCAGGAGCAGACCGACAAGGTGCTCGACGCCCGCCGTCTCGACGGCGGCCTGCCGGACCTGGAGCGGATCGTCACCATCGACCAGAAGGGCATGCGCGGATACTCCGAGGATGGGCTGACCGCCTTCGAGGCCGTCCTGCAGCTCGGTCGCGACCGCGCCGCCGAACTCGGGCCGGCCGTCGATGCCGCGCTCGCCGCCGGCCGACCGGACGACACCGCGATCATCGTCTATACCTCCGGCACGACCGGCCATCCGAAGGGCGCGATGCTCAGCCATCGCAATATGCTGCATTCGGCCGGCGAGGTGGTGCGCATCCACGGGCTGGATGCGAAGAGCTATTCGGTGTTGTGCTATCTGCCGCTCTGCCATGTCGCCGAACGCAGCTTCTCGACCGTCATGCAACTGGTCACCGGCTGCACGGTCAGCTTCGCGGAATCGATCGATACCGTCGTTGTCAACCTGCGCGAGGTGGCGCCGAAGGGTTTTCTCGGCGTGCCGCGCATCTGGGAGAAGATGCAGCAGAGCATCTTCTACAGGCTCAAGGACGCGACGCCCTTGCAGCAGCGCGTGCTGGCCAGGAGCCTCGCGCTCGGCCGCGATATCGCCTTGCGGCGTATGGCCAATGGCGGCCGCTTCGCCTCGCTCGGCGACCGGCTGACCTATGCGTCGCTGTGGATCGCCTGCTTCCGGGGCCTGCAGACCTTCCTCGGGCTCGACCGGGTCCGCGCCGGCTTCTGCGGCGGGGCGACGGTCTCGCCGGAGGTGCTGCTGTTCTTCTGGACCATCGGCGTGCCGGTCTATCAGATCTACGGCATGACGGAATCGGCCGGCGTCTGCCACACCCAGCGCCCCGGAGCGACCACGCTCGGCTCGTCGGGCACGAAGATCGACGGCATTGACGAGCGCATCGCCGCGGATGGCGAAATGCAGATCCGCGGCCCGAGCGTGTTCAAGGGCTATCTGTTCGACGAGGAGGCGACCGCGCGCGCCGTGCGCGACGGTTGGCTCCTGACCGGCGACATCGTCGAGATCGGTCCGACCGGCGAGATGACCGTGCTCGACCGCAAGAAGGACATCCTGATCACCTCCGGCGGCAAGAACATCACGCCGTCGCTGATCGAGAATGCCCTGAAGGATTCGCCCTTCATCCGTGAGGCGATCCTGCTCGGCGACGGCCGCAACTTCCTGGCCGCGCTGATCCAGATCGACCTCGACACCACCGGCCAGTGGGCGCAGTCGCGCAACATTGCCTACACGACCTATCCGACGCTCGCCGCCCACGAGCAGGTCTACGACCTGATCCGCGAAGAGGTGAACCGCGTCAACGAGCGTTTCGCCCGGGTCGAGAACATCCGCAAGTTCGTGATCCTGAAGAAGGAACTCGACCATGACGACGGCGAGCTGACCGCCACCATGAAGGTGCGTCGCAAGGCCATCGAGGCCAAGTTCGGGGCCGAGATCGAGCAGATCTACGGGAGGGCCGGCTGATGGATTTCCTGGTTCTCCTGATCGCCACCGGCCTCGTCGCCGGCGCCACCTACGGGCTGATCGCGATCGGCTTCGCGCTGATCTACAAGGCGACCGGCGTGGTCAATTTCGCCCAGGGCGAGCTGGTCATGCTGACCGCCTATATCGGCTACTCGCTCGCCGGCGCCTTCGGGCTCACCTTCATTCCGCTGCTCTTGGTCGCGGTGCCGATCTCGATGGCGGTCGGCCTGGTTCTGGAACGCATCTTCATTCGCCCTATGCTCGGCGAGCCGCCCTTCGCCATCGTCATGGTCACGGTCGGACTGGCCGTCATACTGCGCGGCCTGATCATCGTGGTCTGGGGCTCCCAGCCGGCCAATTTCGATGCCGGCATCCCGACCACGGTGATCCGTCTCGGCAACGTGCCCTTCTATCCGGCGCAGCTGATCATGATCGCCGCGCTCGGACTGGTGGTTCTCGCCATGTGGGCCTTCATGCGCTTCAGCCGCTACGGCATCGCCATGCGGGCGGTCGCCGCCAACGAGACGGCGGCGCTTTTGACCGGGGTCAGCGTCAGCCGCATCCACGCGCTCGCCTGGGTGCTCTCCTCCGGCATCGCCGCGATCGCCGGCATGCTGTTCGCGGCCAACTTCAAGCTGGCGCCGGACCTCTGGTTCCAGGGCCTGAAATCCTTCCCGGCCGTGATCCTCGGCGGCATGGATTCGATCGTCGGCGCGGCGGTCGGCGGCATCGCGATCGGTCTGATAGAGAGCCTGTCGCAGGGCTATATCGGCGAGGGCATGCGCGAGATCGCCGGCTTCATCGTCATCATCCTGGTCCTGATGGTGCGTCCCTACGGGCTGTTCGGCAGCCGTGATATCGAGCGGGTGTGAGATGCGTACGGGACACCTGAAGACCTCGCCCGGCCAGTTGGTCGCCCTCAGCGACAGCCCGGCCGTCTGGGCCTGGGTCGGCGTGCTGGCGGTCGGCCTGATCCTGCTGCCCTATCTCGTCGGCAACTACATGCTGACCCTGGTCGTCTCGGCCATGGCGGCGGTAATCGGCGCGGTGGCGCTCAACATGCTGACCGGGCAGACAGGCCTGATCTCGCTCGGCCAGTCGGGCTTCCTGGCGGTCGGCGCCTATGCCAACGCGATCCTCTTGTCCGACTACGGGCTGCCGGTCTGGCTGACGCTCCCGGGTGCCGGCCTGACCGCGACCGCCATCAGCCTGATCGTCGGCGTGCCGTCGCTGCGCCTGAAGGGCCTCTACCTGGCGATCACCACGCTCGCCTTCTCGTTCATCATCAGCCACATCATCCTCTATTCCGAGGAGCTGACGCACGGGCCCAACGGCATCTTCGTCAAGGGCGCGCGGCTCTTCGGCTACGACGTGCAGCGCGGCTGGCCGCTCTACTATCTGGCGCTCGCGCTGACGGCCGGCACGATCCTGGCGGCCCTCAACCTGACCCGCACCCGGATCGGCCGGGCCTGGATCGCCATCCGCGACCACGACATCGCCGCCCGGGCGATGGGCATCGACCTCGTCCGCTACAAGCTGCTCGCCTTCGCGGTCTCGTCCTTCTTCGTCGGCATCGCCGGAGCGCTGCTGTCGCTGCAGCTGCGCTTCGTGAATGTCGACGTGTTCGGCCTGATCCTGTCGATCGAGGCTTTGGCCATGATCATCCTCGGCGGAATGGGATCGGTCGCTGGCGCCGTGCTCGGGGCGATCTTCCTGTCCTTCCTGCCGGAGGTCCTGCGCATCGGCTTCGCGCTGGTAACCGATCCGAATTCGACCTTCTACACCAACTACGTCTACGAGATCCGCGGCATCGCCTATGGTCTCGTGATCGTCGTCTTCCTGCGCTTCAAGCCCGACGGCCTCGTCGGGATGTGGCGGGATGCGCGGAAATACTGGTCCAACTGGCCGTTGGCCTACTAAGAAACGTACGATACCCGGAGGAAACCATGAAGACGATCGCATCTGCCGTTCTGGGAATGCTCGTCGCCGGTCCGGCCCTGGCGGCCGATCCGGGCGTCACCGATACCACCATCAAGATCGGCGACGTGAACATCATGACCGGCCCAGCCGCCTTCGTCGGGCGCGGCTTCTCGGTCGGCTCCAAGGTGGCGGCCGAGGAGGTCAATGCCGCCGGCGGCATCAACGGCCGCAAGATCGTGGTCATCACCGAGGATGACGGCTACGTGCCGGCGCGTTCCTTCCAGGCGCTGACCAAGCTCCTGGAGGTCGACCAGATCTTCGCGCTCAATGGCACCTCCGGCACCGCCAACGTGCTCGCCATGATGCCGCTGATCACCGAGCACAAGCTGCCGACCGTGGTCAGCCAGGCGCCGGCGCCGGTCGTCTACAACCCGGTCCGCCCGACCGTGTTCACCTTCGGCGCCACCTACGAGAACGCCTTCTACGCCCAGTTGAAATATATCCACCAGAAGATGGCCAAGCCCGATGCCGTCTATGGTCTCGTTCGCCAGGACGACGACTTCGGCAAGGACATCGAGGTTGGCTTCGACCGGGCAGTGAAGGACTTCAACCTCAAGGCCCCGGTGCGCATCCGCTTCAAGAAGGGCACCACCAACTTCTCCGCCGAAGTGGCGCAGATGAAGCAGGCGGGCGTGACGGTACTGGCCAATGGCGGCATCTTCGCCGGCGCCGCCAACATCCTGTCCGAGGCGCGCAAGCTCGACATGCCGCTGATCCCGGCGGAAGTCTGGAGCGAAGGCATCCCGGCCTCCGCGGCCCTGCTGGCACCGGCCGGCTACGACTATCTGGTCGGCGACTACGTCTCGCTGAGCGGGCCGGCCAACGAGAAGTTCCGCGAACTGGCCAAGAAATACGTGTCCGAGGACGAGCTGAAGAACATCAGCCGCTACACCTATGCGTCCTATATCGGCATGAAGGCGCTGATCGAGGCCATGCGCCAGTGCGGCAAGGATCTGACCCGCGCCTGCACGGTCGAGAAGCTGCGTACGCTCAAGGGTCTGGATACCGGCGGCCTGAGTGCCCCGGTCGACTTCACCAACGAGAAGCAGCTCTCGGGAACCGCCGTCGCCGTCTACCAGTACGACATCAAGTCGGCGACCTTCAAGCCGCTGACCGGCTTCGAGCAGTACTGAGCCGAGTGGGGAGCGCCGCGATGGCCATTCCGAATTCCCTTGCGGGCCGGCTCTCGGTGCCGGTCATCGCGTCGCCCATGTTCCTGATCTCCGGGCCGGATCTGGTCGTCGAATGCTGCCTCAACGGCGTCGTCGGCACCTTCCCGGCCCTCAACCAGCGCACGACCGAGGGCTTCGCGGCCTGGCTCGACCAGATCGCGGAGCGCCTCGCGCCGGCCGGGGCGGGTGCGGCGCCCTACGGCGTCAATCTCGTCGTCCACCGCAGCAATCCGCGGCTCGACCGCGATCTCGAGGTCGCGATCGCCCACAAGGTGCCGCTGATCATCACCTCGCTCGGGCTCAACCGGGATCTGATCAAGGCCGTGCAAGCCTATGGCGGCCTTGTCTTCCACGACGTGACCACGCTCGCCTTCGCCGAGAAGGCCGCCGCCGCCGGTGTCGATGGGCTGATCGCGGTAACGGCCGGGGCGGGCGGGCATGCCGGCCTGTTGAACCCGATCGCCGCGCTGGCCGAGATGCGCCGCATCTTCGACGGTACGCTGATCCTCGGCGGGGCCATGTCGAACGGCGCGCAGGTCGCCGCGGCGCGATTGATGGGGGCCGATCTCGCCTATCTGGGCACCCGCTTCATGGCGACCCGCGAAAGCCAGGCCCCTGCGGCGCTGCACGAGATGATGCTTGCCGGCCGCGCCTCCGACATCGTGCTGACGCCGGCCATCAGCGGCGTGCCGGGCAACTTCCTGCGCGCCAGCATCGCGGCGGCCGGTCGCGACCCGGACGACCTGACGAAGCCGGCGCAACTGGATTTCGGCACCGGCGAGGCCAAGGCCTGGCGCGACATCTGGGCCGCCGGGCAGGGGATCGGCGGCATCGACGACATCCCGCCGGCGGCGGAACTCTGCCGCCGCCTGGCGGCAGAGTATGAAGCGGCGCTGACCGGTGCGCCCGGTCTGTCCATGCGCAGCGCGCTACCGTCGATCGCCGGTTGAACGGTTGCCGGAAGGGTCGGTGGCATGATCACGGCTTACAATGTCGGCGTTGACAGTGCTGGCTGGGTGCTATTCATTCACAAGCAATACTAAGCGTCGACACGAACAAGAACGACGCGGGCTGGGAGGTTAGACTTGAGGTGGAGTGAGTTTCACTTCGCGTGGGGGCCGGTGCGCGTGGTCTTCCGCACGGTCGGCACGGCCGCCGAGCAGGGCGGGTCGCCGGCATGACCGGGGCCCCGACCGTCCCGTCACCCGCCATTCCGTCCGCGGCCGCGTCGCGCGCCGATCGGCCGGTCGTCCTCGGCTGCCAGGGCATCGAGCGCTCCTTCGGCGGTCTGCGTGCGCTGAAGGGCGTTTCGCTGGAGGTGCGCGAGGGCGAGATCCTCGGCCTGGTCGGCCCGAACGGGTCCGGCAAGACCACCATGGTCAATGTGGTCACCGGCTTCTATCCGCCCCAGGGCGGCAAGATTACGCTCTACGGTGACGACGTGACCGGCCTCGCCCCGCACAAGGTCGCGCAACGCCGCGTCGCCCGCACCTTCCAGAATCTCGCCCTGTTCAAAGGCATGAGCGTGCTCGACAACATCCTGATCGGGCGCCACGTCCACATGCGGCCGAGCGCGCTCGGGGCGCTGTTCTACTGGTGGTGGGCGGAGCGCGAGGAATTGGCGCATCGGCGCGTCGTCGAGGACGTGATCGAGTTCATGCAGCTGCAGGACATCCGCGACGAGCCCGTCGAGGTGATCCCGCTCGGCCTGCAGAAGCGTGTCGAACTGGCCCGTGCGCTGGTCTCCGAGCCGCGCTTCCTGATCCTGGACGAGCCGATGGCCGGCATGAACCAGGAGGAAAAGGAATATATCGCCCGCTTCATCCTCGATGCGCGCGAGGCCCGCGGCGTCACCATCCTGATCATCGAACACCACATGGACGTGGTCACCGCCATCTGCGACCATGTCGTGGTTCTCAGCTACGGGGAAATCATCGCGGAAGGGCCGCCCGCGCAGGCGATCGCCCATCCGAGCGTGGTCAGTGCCTATCTGGGCGAGCGCGCGGCCAAGCGCCAGCGCGGGGGAGCGGCGACATGACGGCGCCCCTCGTGCAGACCGGGCTCACCGCCGCGGCGGACCTGCCGCAGACCTTGATCGCCGCCCTGGTCCGAAACGCCACGGTCTATCGCGACCGCGTCGCTTTCCGCGAACGGCGCTACGGCATCTGGCAGGAGCAGACCTGGACCGAGGTTCTCGACGAGGTTCTGGCCATCGCGGCGGGACTGGAAACGCTCGGGCTGTCCGCCGGCAGCGCCATGACGGTGATCGGTGACAACCGACCCCGGCTCTACTATGCGATGCTGGCCGCCAACATGCTGCGCGCCTTCCCGTCGCCGGCCTTTCCGGATATCCCGCTCGAGGAACTGATCGCCGCCACCCGGCATGGCAACGCGATGATCGCCATCGGCGAGGACCAGGAACAGGTCGACAAGCTCCTGGAACTGCGTGCGGCCACCGGCCGCGCGGCCACCATCCTCTATGACGACGAGCGCGGCTTCGACACCTATGCGGCCGACGGGCTGATGTCGATCGAGGCGCTGGTTGGCCGCGGCCGCGAACGGCTCGCCCGCGAGCCCGGCTTGCGCGATCGCCTGATCGGCGCCGCCCGCCCCGACGACGTGACCGTGCTGCTGCATTCCTCCGGCACGACCGGCCTGCCCAAGGGCATCCCGCTGCTCCACCGCAATGTCACCCGGGGCGTCGCGAATGCCGCCCGCAGCGGCTATTTTTACCCGCACGAGGAGCTCTACGCCTATCTGCCGACCGCCTGGGTCGGGGATTTCGTCTTCACGCTCGGCGCCGGGCTGATGATGGCGGCGACCATCAACGTGCCCGAGCGCCAGGAGACGGTGTTGCGCGACCTGCGCGAGGTCTCGCCGACCTTCTATCTCGCCGCCCCGCGCGCCTGGGACCAGATGCTGACCCGCGTCCAGGTCGGCATGAAGAACTCGACCCCGTTCAAACGCTGGCTGTTCGACACCATCATGCCGCGCGCCATCGAACTGGAGCGCAAGCGCCTGGCCGGCGGCACGCCGACGCTGTCCGAACGGGTGGTCGACGCCATCGGCAACCTGCTGGTCTACGCCCCCTTGCGCGACTATCTCGGGCTCGCGCGGGCCGAGCGGGCCTTCACGGGCGGCGAGGCGCTCGGCGAGGACACCTTCCTGTTCTTCCGCGCGCTCGGCATCAAGCTGAAGCAGTTCTACGGCCAGACCGAAACCTGCGCGCTGACCGCGGCCCAGACCGAAGGCCACGTCAAGCTGCACACGGTCGGCCGGCCGATCGAGGGGGCGGAGATCCGCATCGACGACAGCGGCGAGATCCTGGTGCGCTCACCCTCGGTGATCCCCGGCTATTTCGACGACCCGGAGGCGACCGCCAAGGCGATCGAAGACGGCTGGCTGCATACCGGCGATGCCGGCCGCTTCGACGAAGACGGCGACCTGATCGTGCTCGGCCGCGTCAGCGAGGTCGTGCGTACCGCCGCGGGCGAGCGCTACATCCCGAACTTCATCGAGAACCGGCTGAAATTCAGCCCCTATATCCGCAACGTCGCGGTGCTCGGCGCCGGCCGCGACCTCTTGACCGCGATCGTCTGCATCGATTTCGACGCGGTCGGCCACTGGGCCGAAGAGCGCGCGCTGTCCTACACCTCCTATGCCGAGCTGTCGCAGCGGCCGGAGGTGCAGGGCCTCGTCGCCGAGGTCGTCCGGCACGTCAACAAGACCCAGCCCGAAGCCCTGCGCGTCCGCCGCTTCGTCAACCTGCACAAGGATTTCGATGCCGATGACGGCGAGATCACGCGCACCCGCAAGCTGCGCCGCAACATGATCGAGACCACCTATGCGCCGCTGATCGATGCACTCTATGGCGGGGCGGTCGAGACCGTCTACGAAGCGGCCATCACCTACGAGAATGGCGAGCGGGGCGTCATCCGGCGCACCCTCCGGATCGGCGAGGTCTGACGCCCATGGACTGGATGCTGATCGCCGAACTCGCCGTCAACGGGGTCTTCGTGGGGCTGATGTATGCCCTAGTCTCGCTCGGCATGGTGTTGATCTACAAGACGTCCGGCATCGCCAACCTGGCGCAGGGCGCCATCGCGATGACCGGCGGCTATGTCGCCTGGGTGCTGCTCGCCGGGCTCGGTGCGCCGGTCTGGCTGGCCATTCCCGGTGCGCTGGTCGGCATGTTCGGCTTCGGCATGCTGATCGAGCGCGTCGCATTGCGGCGGATGATCGGCCAGCCGGTGATCATGACCATCATGCTCACCCTCGGCATCGAGATCATGCTGCGCGGGCTGCTGCCGGGCGTGTTCGGCGCCTCGGTCAAGCGGCTCGACATCGGCATCCCGCAAGCGCCGCTGTTCGTCGCCGACCTCCTGATCAACCGCGCCACCCTGATCGGCGGCGGCATCTCGCTGGTGCTGATCGTCGCCTCGCTGATCTTCTTCAATTCGCGCTTCGGCGTCGTCATGCGGGCAGTCGCCGACGACCAGACCGCATCCTGGTCGGTCGGCATCCGGGTCGAGCGGGCGATCGCGGTCGCCTGGGGCCTCGGCGCGGTCGCCGCCACGGCGGCCGGCATCCTGTGGGGCTCGACGCAGGGCGTCGACTGGTCGCTCTCGCTCCTGCTCATCAAGGCGCTGGCGATCGCCATCCTGGGCGGGCTCGATTCCATCGGCGGCGTGCTGATCGCCGGCGTCATCGTCGGCGTCGCGGAGAGCCTCGCCACCGGTGTGGTCGACCCGCTGGTCGGCGGCGGCACGCGCGATATCGTTGCCGCCGTGATCATCCTGGCCACGCTGCTGTTCAAGCCGCACGGCCTGTTTGGCCGCGAACATATCGAAAGGGTGTAGCCCCGTGTTCTACAGACGCGCCGGCATCCGGCACACCCGCTATCAGGACGAACGCCAGCTGTTCCCGCTCGCCTTCGACCGCGGCCTGATCCTGACCGTCCTCGCAGTGCTTCTGGCTGCGCCGATCCTGTTCGACCGGCTGTGGCTGACCGGCTATCTGCTGCCCTGGCTGATCTGGACCTCGGCCGCGCTCGGCCTCAACCTGCTGATGGGCTGGGCCGGGCAGATCCATCTCGGCTACGGCGCCGTGATGGGGATCGGGGCCTATACCGGCGTGCATCTCGTGCGCTTCGGGGTGCCGCTCGAAATCGCCATGATCGCGGGCGGCATCATGAGCGCCGGCATCGGCACGGTGTTCGGCGCCGCCGCGCTCCGGATGAAGGGCATCTACCTGGCCATGGCGACGCTCGCCATGCAGTTCATCGTCGACTTCGTCATCTCGCACAATGCCGCGATCAGCGGCGGCACGCTCGCCACCCTGCAGGTGCCGTCGGTGCGCTTCCTCGGCGTGCCGCTGACCAGCGATTGGGCGACCTACTATTTCGCGCTCTTCGTCTGCTTCGTGATCACGCTCTTCATGCTCAACGTGAAGCGCACCAGTTTCGGGCGGGCGCTCGCCGCCCTGCGCGAGAAGGACTATGCGGCCCAGATCCTCGGCGTCTCGACCTTCCGCTACAAGCTGATGGCCTTCTGGGTCTCGTCCTTCATCGGCGGCGTGGTCGGGACGGTGCTGGCGGTCGCCTATCTGCGCGCCGTCTCGCCCGACCAGTTCCACCTGGAGCTCTCGATCCAGATCCTCGCGATGATCATCGTCGGCGGCCTCGGCAGCGTGCTCGGCCCCTTCTTCGGCACGGCGCTGATCCTGTTTGCCCCGATCGTCCTCAACAACATGCTCGGCAGCGTGGCTGCGACCTTCGGGCTCGACCTGCCGATCGACATGCGCGCCCACCTGCCGCTGCTCGCCTACGGCCTGCTGGTGATCGGCTTCCTGCTCTACGAGCCGCTCGGCCTCGCCAAGCTCTACGCCAACTTCCGCAACTACATGCTCGTCTGGCCGTTCCGCCACGCCCAGCGGTGACGGCCCCCCAACAGAACAAGGGCTAGGAGGAAACACTCATGTCGATCGATCGTCGGAGTTTCATCGCCGGCACGGCCGCCGTCGCGGCCCAGTTCGGCTTCGCGTCCCGGGTCTATGCCGAGGACAAGATCGTGCGCTTCACCATCGCGCAGGATTTCACCCGCATCTACACCTTCGTCACGTCCGAATACAATCAGGGCCAGCGCGACTACTTCGCCCTCGTCAACGAGCGCGGCGGGGTCGGTGGCTACAAGATCGTCGCCGACGTGACCGATCACGCCAACGACCTGCCGCGCGCCATCGAGGCCTATGAGCGCGGCAAGCGCGAGGGCGCGGTGCTGATCGATCCGCTCTCCACCCCGGTCGCCCGCGCCCTGGTGCCGCGCGCGCTCGAAGACAAGATCAACATGATCACCGCCTATTCGGGCCGCAGCGACGCCGCCGACGGCACCGCCTTCCCGTATGTTCTGCCGCTGTCGATCAACTACTGGACCCAGGCCGGCCTGATCATCGAGAATTTCAAGAAGACCGAGAAGGGCAGCCTGAAGGGCAAGAAGATCGTCTTCGTCCATATCGACACGCCCTTCGGCAAGGAGCCGCTGTCGATCCTGCAGGTGCTCGCGCAGAAGGAAGGCTTCGAGCTTCTGACCTTCCCCTATACCCCGCCGGGCAACGACCAGTCGGCGATCTGGCCGCAGGTGCGCCGCGCCCGTCCGGACTTCGTGATCTTCTGGGGCGCCGGCGTCGGCCAGACTGTGGCGCTGACCGAGGCGATCCGCAACGGCCTGCCGATGGACCGGGTCTCGTCGAGCGTCTGGCTGTCGGAATCCGACATGGATGTGGTCGGCCGCGATGCCGCCAAGGGCGTGATGAAGGTCGAGCCCTGCGTCGGCGGCCGCGAACCGAAGATCATCAAGGACATCCTGGCCGAGGTGGTCGGCAAGGGGAAGGGCGCCGGGCCGGAGGCCAAGGTCGGCACCGCCTACTACAATTACGGCGTCCAGATGGGTGCGCTGATGGTCGAGGGCGTCCGCCTCGCCGCCGCCAAGGCGCCGAACGGCCCCGTCACCGGTCCGTGGCTCAATGACGGCCTGCGCTCGATCACCAACTTCACCGCCGAGGGCCTGCTGCCGCCGACGACGGTGACCCGCGAGGACCACCAGGGCGGCGGCATGGGCCGAATCTCGCGTTGGGACGGGGCGAAGTTCGTGCCCGTCACCGACTGGTTCTCGGCCAACCAGGATGTGGTCTGGGGCGAGATCAAGAAGAACTCCGAGACCTTCAAGACGACCGGCAAGTGACCCGGATCGACACAACGGAACCCGGCCGCGCGCAGCGCGGTCGGGGCGCTTCTCGGGGTTAGGTCGGAACCATGGCGCTCCTGTCGCTGAACAATATCGAAGTCGCCTACGACCAGGTCTTCCTTGCCGTGCGGGGCGTCTCGATCGAGGTGCCGGAGCGCGGCCTGGTCGCGCTGCTCGGGGCCAACGGCGCCGGCAAGAGCACGGTGCTGAAATCGATCTCCGGTCTCCTCAAGCCGGAGCGCGGTGCCGTCAATCGTGGCGAGATCGCCTTCGACGGCCGCTCGATCCTGGCGATCGATCCGCCCGACCGGGTCCGGCTCGGCATCGTCCATGTGCTCGAGGGGCGGCGCGTCTTCGGCCATCTGACGCCCAAGGAGAACCTGATCGCCGCGGCGACCATGCATCGCGACCGCGGCCATGTCGCGGCCCTGATCGACCGCATGTTCCAGACCTTCCCGCGGCTGGCCGAGCGCGCCAAGGCCAAGGCCGGCTATCTCTCCGGTGGCGAGCAGCAGATGCTGGCGATCGCCCGTGCGCTGATGACCGAGCCGCGCCTCCTGATGCTCGACGAGCCGAGCCTCGGCCTGGCGCCGTTCCTGGTCGACGAGATCTTCGACATCATCCGCGCGATCAACGAGCGCGACGGCGTCGCGGTGCTGCTGGTCGAGCAGAACGCCACCGCCGCCCTGGAGATCGCCCATTCCGGCTATCTGATCGAGAACGGCCGCATCCTGATGGGCGGCACCGCGGAGGTGCTGCGCAGCAATCCGGACGTGGCCGACGCCTATCTGGGCGGCCACCAGAAGGTCGACTATCACGCGGTCAAGCATTACCGCCGGCGCAAGCGCTGGCTGGCCTGAGAGGATGTGAAGGAATGCCCGAAAGGTGCGGACGTGGGCGAAGAATACCCATGATATCGAAGGGCATTCTTTCGCATCCTCGATCCCTTCATAAACTCTGAGGGTCCGATCCATGGCGAAATTCCACGACCGCCGCGAGACGCAGGCGCCGGCCCGACGCGAGGCGGACCTGATGGCCCGGCTGCCCGCCGTGGTCGCCGCCGCCCGGGCACTGCCGGCCTGGCGGCGTCTCCTCGCCAAGGTCGACCCGGCGACGGTGGTCGATCGCGCGGCGCTGGCCCGGCTGCCGGTGTTCCGCAAGTCCGATCTGCCCGCCCTCCAGCGCTCGGGCCTGCCCTTCGGCGGCGCCATCCCGGGCCGGCCGGGCGACTACCGCCGGCTGATGATGTCGCCGGGCCCGATCTTCGAGCCGGAGGCCCATGACGAGGATCCCTGGCGGGTCGCTCGCGCCCTGACCGCCGCCGGGATCGGCCGGCGCGGGGTGATGCTGAACACCTTCTCCTACCACCTGACCCCGGGCGCCTGGTGCTTCGACGCCGGCGCGCGGGCGGTCGGCTGCGCGGTCATTCCGGCGGGCCCCGGCAATATCGACGCCCAGCTCGACCTGATCGAGGCCTACCGGCCGGATGCCTATGCGGGCGTGCCGGACTTCCTCAAGCTGATCCTCGATGCCGGCCGCGACCGGGGCCGCAACGTCGGCTCGATCCGCCGCGCCATCGTCTCCGGCGCGGCCTTTCCGCCCTCGCTGCAGGCGGAGTTCCGCGCGCGCGGCATCGACGCCTATCAGCTCTACGCGACCGCCGAATGCGGCGCGATCGCCTATGAGACGCCGGCCCGCGAGGGGCTGGTCGTCAACGAGGACATCATCCTGGAGATCCTGCGCCCCGGCACCGGCGATCCGGTCGCGGAGGGCGAGGTCGGCGAGGTGGCGGTCACCATCCTCGATCCGAAGAAGCCGCTGCTGCGCTTCGCGCTCGGCGATCTCTCCGCCATCCTGCCCGGCCGCTCGCCCTGCGGGCGCAGCAATGCGCGCATCCGCGGCTGGCTCGGCCGGGCCGACCAGGCCGCCAAGGTCAAGGGCATGTTCGTCCGGCCCGAGCAGGTCGCCGCCGTGCTGGCGCGGCACACCGAGGTCGGCCGCGCACGGCTGGTCGTCGCCCGGGCCGGGGAGGCGGATGTGATGACGCTCCAGGCGGAATGCGCGGCACCCGGACCGGGCCTTTCGGACGCCTTGGCGGCGACGGTCAGGTCGGTCATGAAACTCAGAGCGGCGATCGAACTGGTGCCGCCGGGCAGCCTGCCCAACGACGGCAAGGTCATCGAGGATAGGCGTCCGGTCGGCTGATCGGGATGGCGGGACCGGGAGGGACGGATATGGAGCGCAGGCAGGAAGACGTCGTATTGGTATCGCGACGCGGCTCGACGGCGATCGTGACGATGAACCGGCCGGGCGTGCTGAACGTGCTCGACGAGGCCATGGCGGACGGTCTCGTGGCGGCCTTCTCGACGCTGGCCGCGGACGACACCGTGCGGGTCGTGATCCTGGCCGGGGCCGGACGTTCCTTCATGGCCGGCGGCGATCTTGCCCGCTTTCATGCCGATCTCGAAGGCGCGCCCGGGACGGCGGCCGGTCTGATCGACAAGTTCCACCGGCTGATGCGGATCATGAAGGACATGCGCGCGGTCGTCATCGCGGCCGTGCACGGGCCGGTCGCCGGCGGCGGGGTCGGGCTCGCCTTCGCGTGCGATCTGGTCGTCGCCGCGGAAGGGACGACCTTCCTGTCGGCCTATACCAAACTCGGCACCAGCCCGGACGGCGGCACGACCTGGTCGCTGACCCGTCTAATGGGACCGCGGCGGGCGCTGGAATTCGTGCTCTTCAACCAGCCGCTGCCGACCGACAAGGCGCTCGAATGGGGCATGGTCAACCGGGTCGTGCCGAAGGATGATCTGATGGCTGCGGTGGACGGGCTCGCCGACCGGCTGGTCGCCTCGGCGACCGGGGCGACCGCATCGGTCAAGCGGCTGATCCAGTCGGCCACGCAGGCGAGCTTCGACGAGCAGCTCGACCGCGAAAAGGCCTCCTTCGTCGCGGCCGCCGGCACGGCGGATTTCCGTGAAGGCATCTCGGCCTTCTTCGAGAAGCGGCAGCCGTTCTTCTCCTGATCGGAGGCCTTGCCGGCGTGCCGGGGCGCCCTTCCCATCGGATTGGGGACGGCTTCCTTGCCCGGCCCGCCGGGATGCGGTTTCATTCCTGACAGCCGGCGGGGCCCCCGCCGAACGAATCCCGGCGGTCAGGATTTCTCATCATGCAGACGGACGATCTCGGGCCGAAGCGCCCGTTGGCAGCGGTGTTCAATGTCGGAACCATCCTGACCGCGGCGCTGCTGGTCTCGATCGCTTCGGCCGAAAGGCCGGCGCGGGCGGCCGGCCCTCAGGGAACAGCGAGCGCTGCGGCCGGCGCCGACAAGCGACCGGCCAAGCCGGTGCGCGGCGAGAAGGCCGGCAAGCCCGGCAAGCCCGGCAAGGCCGGTCAACCGTCCGCCGCCGAGACGAAGCCGGCCCCGGTTCCCGCCGCGGATCGCAGCGGCGAAGTGATCGCGCCGCCGAAGGGTCCGGCCGACGCCACGGCGCCCGCCGCCTCGAAAGCCGACACCAAAACACCCGACACCAAGACACCCGAAGCGAAACCGGCTGCGGCCGGCGTCGCGGCACCGACAACCGAGACCAAGGGCGGTCCGGACACCAAGGCCACGACGGAGACGAAAGCCCCCGCCGATGGCAAGTCCGGCGTGTTGCCGGCCGCCGGGTCCGCAGCGGGCGTGGCGGCGGGAGCAGCCGCGGGGGCGGCTGCGGCGCCGGCGGCGCCGCCGGAGGCCGGGAAGCCGGTCACCGGCGGGCCCGATCCGCAGCCGGGAGAGAAGCGCGAACTGGTCGCCGAAAGCGCCGAGCCATCGCTCGACGAGCTTGCCAAGTCGGTCGAACTGGGCGGCCGGGTGATCGGCGGCGCGCCGGCCAAGCCCGGGCAATGGCCCGGCATGGTCGCCATCATGATGACCAAGCCGGACAAGAAGCCGTCGCTGTTCTGCGGTGGTACGCTGATCGACGCCGAATGGGTGCTGACCGCGGCCCATTGCGTTGTGCCGATGACCAAGGCCGCCGGCAAGGCGACCTTCACGGTGCGCGAGGGCACCGCCGACCTCGATACCGCGCCGGCCGGCGATATCGAGATCGCCGCGATGGTCGCGCATGCCGACTATTCGACGACGACCTTCGCCAACGACATCGCCCTTCTGAAGCTTGCCCGACCGGCCAAGTCGGCCCGCCAGACCCTGGTCCGCGGCAGCGAGGTCCCGGGCCTCGTCAAGGACGACGCCAAGGCCACCCTGATCGGCTTCGGCCGCACCAGCGGCGACGGCAGCACGTCGCAATCCCTGCTGCAGCTCGATGTCGGCCTGATCGGTGAACCCAAGTGCCGGGAGGCGCTCGGCGAGCGCATTTCCGGTGCCACGGTCTGCGCTGCGCGGCCGAAGGGATTCGGAGCCTGCAACGGCGACAGCGGCGGCCCGCTCTTCGCCCTCGATGCGCGCAGCCGCTTCGTCCAGGTCGGCGTCGTCAGCTACGGCCCCAAGGGCTGCACCGACAAGCTGCCGGACGTCTATGCATCCGTCGGCCATTTCGAGGCCTGGATCAAGGAGCGCGTGCCCGCCGCCGCGTTCGCGCCGCTGCCTGAGGCGGCGAAGCCCGCGATGGCGGCCGTCGATCAGGCGCTGGTGCCGCTGACGGCCGGTGCCGCTGCGGCGGCGCCGAGCACCGTTGCCCAGGTCCGGCTGCAGATCATTCAGGGCGATCGGCTCAAGGTCGGCAGTTTCGCCGATCTGCGCATCCTGTCCTCGACATCCGGCCGCCTCGTCGTTTTCAGCCAGGGACCCGACGGACAGGCCCACCAGATCTATCCCTCCAAGGGCATGCCGAGCGGGCGCGCGGAAGGGTCGCCCGCCACGATCGAGGCCGGACGCTCGATCTCCATCCCGTCGGCCAAGGCGCGCCAGCAGGGCTACCGCTACAAGATCCTGCCTCCGGCCGGTCCGAACAGGTTGATCGCCGTCGTGGTCCCCGAGCGCGCCAAGGCCGACGACCTGATCGTCCGTCATGCCGACGGTGACCCGATTCCGGACTTCGACCGCTTCGTCGCCGAACTGATCCAGCGCGAGGTGGCGAGCCGGGCGGAGAGCGACGTGAAGGACCTGATCGTCGCCCCGCTCGACCGCGGAACCGCGACCCTCGACTACGAGATCGTCGAGTAGGGCCGGGCGCGGCCGGGCACGGCCACCGTCATTGTCGACGGCGCTCCCCTGGAACCGGGCCTCATTCCGGATTGCCGAGGGGTGCGACGGCATGGCACATGTCTCCGATCCGCCCGCGAGAGGCGGGGAGGAGATGGCCGGGAATGACAAGTATCGATGGGGACTACGATTATATCGTCGTCGGCGCCGGCTCGGCCGGCTGCGTGCTGGCGAACCGGCTGTCGGCGGATGCCTCCAAGCGCGTCCTGGTGCTCGAGGGCGGCGGCTGGGACAACTGGATCTGGTTCCACATTCCCGTCGGCTATCTGTTCGCGATCGGCAATCCGCGCTCGGACTGGATGTTCGAGACCGAGAAGGAGCCGGGCCTGAACGGCCGCGCCCTGCGCTATCCGCGCGGCAAGGTGATCGGCGGCTGCTCGGCCATCAACGCCATGATCTCGATGCGCGGCCAGGCGGCGGACTACGACCACTGGCGCCAGCTCGGCCTCGCCGGCTGGGGCTGGGACGATGTGGCCCCGGTCTTCCGCCGCCTCGACGACCATTTCATGGGCGACAGCGAACATCACGGCACCGGTGGCGAATGGCGCGTCGAGCCGCCGCGCCTGCGCTGGGACGTGCTCGACGCGGTCGCCAACGCGGCCGCCGAGATGGGCGTGCCGCGCACGCGCGACTTCAACACCGGAGACAACGAGGGCGTCGGCTATTTCCACGTCAACCAGAAGCGCGGCCTGCGCTGGTCGACCGCGCGCGCCTTCCTGAAGCCGGTCCTGAAGCGACCGAACCTGCGCCTTCTGACCTCGGTTCTGGTCGAACAGGTGCTGGTCGAACAGGGCCGGGCGGTCGGCGTCCGGTTCCGGCAGGGCGGCGAGACGAAGACGGTGCGCTGCCGCGGCGAGGTGATTCTCTCGGCCGGCTCGCTCGGCTCCGCGCAGATCCTGCAATTGTCCGGCATCGGCCGACCCGACTGGCTGGCCGAACACGGCATCGAGACCCGGGTCGAACGGATCGGCGTCGGCGGCAACCTGCAGGACCACCTGCAGCAGCGGGCGATCTACAAGGTCACCGGCGTCAAGACGCTCAACGAGACCTACCATTCGCTGATCGGCCGCGCCCTGATGGGGCTCGAATTCGCCGCCTTCCAGAGCGGCCCGCTGACCATGGCGCCGTCTCAACTCGGCATCTTCACCCGCTCCAACCCGTCCGCTGAGCGGGCCGACATCGAGTTCCACATCCAGCCGCTGTCGCTGGAGAAGTTCGGCGATCCGCTGCACCGCTTCCCGGCCATCACGGTCTCGGCCTGCAACCTGCGCCCGACCTCGCGCGGCAGCGTGCGCCTGCGCTCGGCCGACCCGGCCGCCAAGCCGGTAATCGCGCCGAACTATCTGGCCACCGAGGCCGATCGCCTGGTCGCCGCCGATGCCATCCGGGTCACCCGCCGGCTGATGAAGCGGCCCGCCGTCGCCCGCTTCCGGCCCGAGGAATATCTCCCCGGACCGTCCGTCGGCGACGACGATGCGGCCCTCGCCAAGGCGGCCGGCGATATCGGCACGACCATCTTCCACCCGGTCGGCACGGCCAAGATGGGCCTGCCGAGCGATCCGACGGCGGTCGTCGACGAGCGCCTGCGCGTCTATGGCGTGGCCGGGCTCAGGGTGATCGACGCCTCGGTGATGCCGACCATCACGTCGGGCAACACCAACACGCCGACCATCATGATCGCCGACAAGGGCGCCGCCATGGTGATCGAGGATGCGCGCGGGCGCTGAGCGGAGCGCGCGTTAGCCTTCGCCCCGCGCCGTGCGCCGGGCGAACACCGCCTTGGCGGCGAAGAGGCCGTTGAGGGCCGCCGGGAAGCCGGCATACACGGCCATCTGCATCAGCACCTCGACGATCTCGGCCCGGCTCAGGCCGACATTGAGGCCGGCTTCGATATGGACCTCCAATTGCGGAGCGGCGTTGCCGAGGGCAGCCAGGGCCGCGATGGTGGCGATCTCGCGTTCGCGCAGGCCGAGGCCGGGGCGGGAATAGATGTCGCCGAACGGGAACTCGAACACATAGGTGGCGAAGTCCGGCGCGATGTCGGCGAGCGCGGCGATCACCGCCGTGCCGGCATTGCCGTCGATTTCAGCCAGCGCGCGCCGACCGCGTTCGAGCCGGCTTTCGGCTCCCGACGGAATGGGACCGGCCGGAAGCGGGGCGACCGGGGTGGAGGCGTTCGGGATGGAGGGATGCAGCATGGTTGTCGATCCTCGTCTCGGCGTCGGCATAGCCGGCGATTTTGCTGTCGAGGACGATCAGGCAGGCCTGCCATTCGGCGACGCGGGCGCGCACGGTCTCCCGGTGGGCTTCTAGCAGGCGCTGCCGCTCGGAACCCGTGTCCGGCCCGGCTCCCCGCAAGGCCGCGTAGCGCAGCATCTCGCGGATCGGCATGCCGGTGGTCTTCAGCCGGGCGAGGAACTCGATCCAGTTCAGGATCGAGGCGTCGTAGTCGCGCTGGCGGGAGCCGTCCCGGTCGGCATAGGGCAGGAGCCCGATCCGCTCGTAGTAGCGGATCGTGTGCGCCGACAATCCCGAACGCCGGGCCAGTTCACCGATCTTCATGAAAGTCTGCCTTTCGTCTCGACGCCCGGGACGCTACGGGTTCGAGCGCGCTCGAAGTCAAGGAGCATTCTTGGCGATTTCGCTCGCGCCGCAGGACCGCATCGCCGACCGTTGGATCGCATCGCTCACGGCCCCCGGGTGCCGGCATGGTGGCGCTGGTACTGTGCCGGCGTGATGCCGACCGATTTGCGGAACTGGCGCGTGAAGGCGGCCTGGTCGGCGTAGCCGCAGTCGAGTGCGACGCTGACGATCGGCGCATCGGTGTGGCGCAGGCGGCTGCAGGCACGCTCGATTCGCGCCCGGATCAGATACTGGCGCACCGAGACCCCGAACAGGCTGCGCATGCGCGCGTCGAGCTGGTGGGCGGTCAGGCCGGCGCGGGCCGCCAGGTCGTCGATGCGCAGCGGCCGATCCAGTTCGGCCTCGATATGATCGATCACCCGCGCGAGATTGCCCATGTCGCGGCCTGCGCCGCCGATCGACTGCAGATCGCGCGAGATGCCGGTCAGCCCGATCACGGCATGGTCATCGCCGACGATCGGTTCCTTCCAGGTCAGGCACCAGTCCTCGCTGCCGCCGGGATACAGATGCAGTTCGAGCTTGCCGTGGATAGGCTGCCGGTCGGCGATCACGCGCCGGTCCTGCTCGGCGATGCGCCGGCCGAGGATGCCGGGAAAGACCTCCGCGGCCGTCAGCCCGATCAGCTCATCCTTGCGGGCGCGGCCGGTGCGCGCGGCGAGCGTCCGGTTGACGGTGACGTAGCGGCCGAGAGCGTCCTTCACGAAGAAAACCGTGTCGGTGATCGCGTCGAACAGGTCCTCGCAGACGAAGGAATGGCCGAGCCGCTTCAGGAGGGGCGACGGATCGCCGGCGGAGCCGCCCGAAGCGGGGACGCCCGGAGCTAGGCCTTCGGGGGCGGGGAGGGGCTTGGTCTGGGGCCGCTGCACGCTTGTGCCGATTCCGGATTGTGCGGCCCGGGTTCGGACAAGACCGCCTGCCGTTGATGCTGGCACGATCGCGGCCATCGAGACAAGCGCGGCGGCCCCGGACGGACTGCCGCGGCATGGAGGGACACATGTCGGCCACCATCTTCCGCGGCACGATGCCGGCCTTGATGACGCCCGTGACGGCGGATCGCGAACCCGATTTCGACGCCCTGGTGCGCAAGGGCCGGGAGCTGGTCAGGGCCGGCATGTCGGCCGTGGTCTATTGCGGCTCGATGGGTGACTGGCCGCTCCTGACCGACGAACAGCGCATGACCGGCGTCGAACGCCTCGTCGCCGCCGGCCTGCCGGTGGTCGTCGGCACGGGCGCGCAGAACCCGAAGCGGGCGGCCGCGCTCGCCGCCCATGCCCGCGCGGTCGGTGCGCAGGGCCTGATGCTGATCCCGCGCGTTCTGTCGCGCGGCGCCTCGATGGCGGCGCAGCGCGCCCATTTCGATGAAGTGCTGGCGGCCGGCGAGGGCCTGCCGTCGGTCATCTACAACAGCCCCTATTACGGCTTCGAGACCCGCGCCGACCTGTTCTTCGAACTGCGCGCGCGCCATCCGCACCTGATCGGCTTCAAGGAATTCGGTGGCGCCGCGTCGCTGCGCTACGCGGCCGAGCACATCACCGGCCGCGATCCGGACGTGATGCTGCTGGTCGGCGTCGACACCCAGGTGGTGCACGGCTTCGTCAATTGCGGCGCGGTCGGTGCCATCACGGGTATCGGCAACGTGCTGCCGCGCGAGGTGCTGCAGCTGGTCGCCCTGTGTCAGCAGGCGGCGGCGGGCGATGCCACCGCGCGCCGGCTGGCCGGCGAACTCGATCAGGCGCTCGGCGTGCTGTCGTCCTTCGACGAGGGCGTCGATCTGGTGCTCTATTACAAGTATCTGATGGTGCTCGAAGGCAATCCGGAATATGCGCTGCACGTCAATTCGAGCGACGCACTCAGCGCCAGCCAGCGGCGCTATGCCGAGACCCAGCTGAAGCTGTTCAAGGCCTGGTATCAGTCCTGGTCCGGCGCCGCGGAGCTTGCCCGATGCGCGTGATCGATTCGCACACCGAGGGCGAGCCGACCCGCCTGATCGTCGACGGCGGCCCGCCGCTCGGCACCGGCCCGCTCGCGCTCCGGCGCGAGCGCTTCGCCCGGGACTTCGACGACTATCGCCGCTTCGCCGTCAACGAGCCGCGCGGCAGCGATGCGGTGGTCGGGGCGCTGCTGTGCGAGCCCGAGGATCCGACCGCGGCCGCCGGGCTGATCTTCTTCAACAACACCGGCTATCTCGGCATGTGCGGCCACGCCACCATCGGGGCGGCCGTGACGCTCGCCCGGATGGGACGCATCGGCCCCGGCCGGCATCTGTTTGAAACGCCGGTCGGCCCGGTGACGGTCCTGCTCGACGGTCCGAACGCGGTCACGATCGAGAATGTGCCGAGCTTCCGGCACCGTGCCGGGGTGGCGATCGAGGTCGACGGACTCGGGACGGTGGTCGGTGATGTCGCCTGGGGCGGCAACTGGTTCTTCCTGGCCGAGGCCTCGCCTTTGCCGCTCGAGATGGCCCACATTCCCGGGCTGATCCGCGCCGCCGAGGCGGTCGCGCGCGCGCTCGCTGCCGCCGGGATCACCGGCACGGACGGCGCGGCCGTCGATCATGTCGAGTTCTTCGGCCCGCCCGCCGGTGCCGATGCGCACAGCCGCAACTTCGTGCTCTGTCCCGGCGGCGCCTATGACCGGTCGCCCTGCGGCACCGGCACCAGCGCCAAGCTCGCCTGCCTCGCCGCCGGCGGCAAGCTCGCGCCGGGCGTCGACTGGGTCCAGGAAAGCATCGTCGGCAGCCGCTTCACCGCGCGCTACCGCCTGGACGAGGCCGGCCGCGTCATCCCGAGCATCACCGGCCGCGCCTATGTGGTCGCCGAGGCGACGCTGCTGCGCGACCCGGGCGACCCCTTCGCCAATGGCATCGTACCGCTGGCGGCGTGAGAATCTGTCCCGGGTGCTATGGCGGCTCCGCTGGTCGGGGCGCCCGGGCCTCGACGATACCGGGCCTGCCGGAAATCCGGCAGGCAGGTCGTTCTTTCTGATGCCGCAACGGCGGGAACGACCGGACCGCATCAGTTCGAACCGGACCGATCCTTGAGGTACCCGCCGGGGGCATCCCCGTCGGTCATCGTCCGCCCTTTCCGGTCAGGGGAGGCCGGCACCGTGAACCGCAGAAGTCGCGAGCCCGCAGCAACGGTTTCGCGGTTCAGGTGCCGCCTCCTCTGGCCCGAGACGGTGGTCGCCCACCGGCGGAGCGCGCCGGAGCGTTGGCGTCCCCTGGCGGCCGGCGGCTGGGGCCGGGCGCGCGGAGCGCCACACGCCCCATGACATGGTCATCGATTGGATGTTCCGGGCAGCCGGGGCGAGGCGTCAGCCGGTCGAGGGCATCCGCCCGAAGCGGACGCCCGTCCGCACCGGGTTGCCGACGGCGCCGGGCTACGCGATGACCGGCCGAGCCGGTCAGCTGCCGCCGGCCAGCCGCTTCCAGGCCGGCATTTCGGTGCGCATCTGGCGGATTTCGCGATCGACGATGGCGACGGTCTCGCGGATCTGCGCCTCGTCATGCTCGGCGGTGATGAAGAAGCGCAGGCGCGCCTGCTTCTCCGGCACGGCCGGGAAGATGATCGGCAGCACATTGACGCCAGCCTCGTAGAGGCGGTTGGCGCACATCACGGCGGAAGTCGAATCGCCGATGATTACCGGCACCACGGCGGCATTGATGGCGGTGCCGGTATCGAGACCCGCCTCGCGGCAGAGGTCGAGGAACAGCTTGGCGTTGGTGCGGATCTTCTGGGCCCGCCAGGGTTCGCGCTCCAGCACCTCGATCGACTTGATCGCCGCCCCGGCCAAGGCCGGCGGGAAGCCGACCGAGAAGACGAAGCCCGGCGCGCCGGCCTTCAGGATCTCGATCAGGGCATGCGAGCCTGCGATATAGCCGCCTGCGGCCGCGAAGGACTTGGACAGGGTGCCCATCCAGATCTCGATCTCGTTCGGATCGACGCCCTGCTCCTCGGCGAGGCCGCGGCCATGCGCGCCAAGCACGCCGGCCGAATGCGCCTCGTCGACCATCAGCCAGGCATCGTGCCGGCGCTTGATGTTCACCAGCCGCTTCAGGTCCGGCATGTCGCCGTCCATGCTGTAGAGGCCCTCGACCACGATCAGGCAGCGCTCGTGACGCGACCGGGTGCGGGTCAGGTGCTCTTCGAGCGCGTCGAGATCGTTATGGGCGAACATCAGCCGCGTGGCGCCCGACATGCGGGTACCCTCGACGATCGAGTTGTGGCTGAGCGCGTCGCACAGGATGAGGTCTTTCGGCCCCATCAGGTGGCCGATGGTCGACACGTTGGTGGCATGGCCCGAGACGAAGACGACCGCGTCCTCGGTGCCGTGCAAGCGGGCCAGCGCCATCTCCAGCTCGTGGTGGATCGGCCGCTCGCCGGCGACCAGCCGGCTCGCCGACACCGTCGTGCCATAGCGGTCGATCGCCGCTTTGGCGGCCGCCGAAACCTCCGGATGGCCGTTCAGGCCGAGATAATTGTAGGACGCGAAGTTGAGCAGCGTGCGGTTGCCACACAGCGTGGTCGCGCCGGCCCGGCCCTCATGAACGTGGAAGAACGGGTTGGCGATGCCCGAAAGCTCCGCTGCCGCCGCCATCATGCGCAACTGCTTGTGCTGCGGCATGGCCGAGAAGTCGAATGCCTTGGGACCGACCGGCGCAGATTCGAGCATGGCGGGTTCGTCGCCGTCGCGTTCGCGCCGATTTTGAGCTTTCGCCTTCAAGTCCGCGAGAAGCTTGGACTTCTCATTCTTGGCCAGACCTTCGATTCCACGCGGAGCCGTCATCAGAACACCTTCTTGATCGTCTGGCCGCGCCGCTCGATCGCCTCGGCCACGGCGGCGAGATCCTCCGCCGTCGATCCCTGGAAATCGGTATGGCTGTTGGCCAGCGTCTCCGTATCGCTGGTCGCCGACATGGCATCGCCGCCCTGGATCCGCGCCACCATCTTGGTGGCGATATCGTGCAGCGTGGCGCCGTTGGCAAGCGACATGAGCGGGATTTCCACGCCGAGCCGGCTTTCGGCGGCCATGCGCAGTTCGAGCGCCATCAGCGAGTCCATGCCGATTTCGGAGAGCGGCTTGTGGCGGTCGATATCGTCGCCCGGCATCCGCAGAATGCGGCCGATTTCGGCTCCGAGCAGGCGGATGACCCGCTCCAGCGCCTCGGCAGGCGGCAGGGCCATGATCTCCTCGCGTGCGGCCTGATCGCCGCCCTCCGCGCTTTCCGCCGCGCCGAGATCGCCGAGATCGGCGAAGAGCGGGGTGGAGACCAGCTTCAGTTCCTTCGAGGCCGACGCCCAGTCGATCCGGGCGAAGCCGATCGCAGCCTTGTCCATGGCGGTCGGATCGAGCGCCATCAGGGCCTCGAGGCCGTCGAGTGCCTCCTCGACCTTCAGAGCGCTGCGGCCGAGCTTGCGCGCCAGCATCTCGTTGACCTGCGTGTTGCGGGCCAGGTAGCCGGCATCGCCGATCGCACCCCACGCCACGGCGAGGCCGGGGAGGCCTTCGGAGCGGCGCTTGCGGGCCAGGGCTTCGAGATAGGCGTTGGCGGCCACGTAGTTGGCCTGGCCCGGATTGCCGACGATGGTCGTTGCCGACGAGAACAGCACGAAGCAGTCGAGATCGAGACCGCGCGTTGCCCGGTCGAGGATCGCCGCAGAAGCGACCTTCGGATGCAGGACGGTCCGGATGCGTTCCGGCGTCAGATTCTGCACCAGGGCATCGTCCAGCACCATGGCGGTGTGGAAAAGGCCCTTGAGCGGCGGTCCGCCGGCGGCAAGCCGGGCAAGCAACGCCTCGACGGCCTTCGGATCGGCCGCGTCGACCGCCAGGGTCTCCACCGTGGCGCCGATCGCCTCAATCTCGCGTACGATCTCGACCGCATCACCTTCGACGCGCCCGCGCCGACCGATCAGGACCAGATGGCGCGCGCCGCGCTGGGCGAGCCGCCGTGCGAGGCCGAGACCGAAGCCGCCGAGGCCGCCGACGATCAGGTAGCGGCCTTCGGCCGAGACCTTGAAGCCGGGTGCCGTCGGCATGGCCGAGACTGCCGGCATCGCCGGCGGGGTGATCACGATCTTGCCGATATGGCCGGCCTGCTGCATCAGCCGGAAGGCCGCTGTGGCATCCTCGGCCACGAAGGCGCGGAACGGCAGCGCGGTGAGAGAGCCGTCCTCGAACAGACGCATCAGGTTGCGGAACAGCCGCTCGGCCAGTTTCAACTGACGGGTCAGCAGTTGGTCGGCGTCGATGCCGAAATAGCTCAGATTCTGGCGGAACGGCCGCAGGCCGAGCCGGGTGTTGCCGTAGAAGTCGCGCTTGCCCAGTTCCAGGAAGCGGCCGAAGGGCTTCAGCACCTGGACCGAACGCTCCATCGCCTCGCCGGCGAGCGAGTTCAGCACCACGTCGACACCCTGGCCGCCGGTCAGGCGCATCACCTCGTCGGCGAAGGCCAGACTGCGCGAATCGAGCACATGATCGGCGCCGAGCGTCTCCAGCAGCACCCGCTTCTCGCGGCTGCCCGCGGTGGCGATCACGGTGGCACCATGCGACTTGGCGATCTGCAGGGCGGCCAAGCCGACGCCGCCGGCGCCGCCGTGGACCAGCACGGTCTCGCCCTCCTCGAGGCGGGCGAGGTGCACCAGCGCATAATAGGAGGTCAGGAAGGCGACCGGTATGGTGGCGGCCGCTTCGAACGACATCTGGGCCATCAGCGGGGCCACGGCATGGGCCGGCACCGTGACATGGCCGGCAAAGGCCGCCGCCGCGAAGGCGACGCAAGGGTCGCCGACGTTGAAGCCGGTCACGCCCGGCCCGACCGCGCTGACCACGCCGGCGCATTCCATGCCGAGGGTCGGGCCGGCGAAGCCGTCCTCCAGAGCTTCCGGCGGCAGCAGGCCCATGGCCCACATCACGTCGCGGAAGTTGAGGCCGGTGGCGCGGATCTCGATCTCGATCTCGCCCGCGCCGGGCGCGGTCCGCGCCACGGTCGACCAGGTCAGCCGATCGAGCGAGCCCTGGCCGGCGATATCCAGGCGCCGGGTCAGCGGACCGCCGACGCCGGCAAGGCTGCTTTCGCCAAGCAGGCCGCCGCGCACCACGCGCAGCGCCGAGCGGCGGTCGGCGTCGAGCACGATCTCGTGCTCCGCGCCGGCATTCTCGATCTCGTGGGCGATCCGGATGGCCGCCTCGGACGGCGCCAGCGACGGCGACGCGTCGATCTGGCGGATGTCGAGATTGGGATGTTCGTTGGCGACCACACGGGCAAAGCCCCACAGTGCCGCCTGAGCCGGGCGATGCGTCGGCAGCCCGACGATCGCCTGCGCCGCGCCCGGCGCAATCGTCCAGACGCGAACCTCACGGGTGCCGAGCGCTCGGGCGAGCGACCCGAATGCCGCGGTGCGCGCCAGCACGGCTGCTTCCGCATCCTCCTCGGAAGCCGAAGCGCCGTAGGCGAACACCACCTCGAAGTCGCCCTCGGGCAGAGCCTCGCGCAACTTCGCATCGGCATCGGCCGAGCCGTCGAGCGGCACCACCTTGGTCGAATAGGCCGCCGGCGGATGCGCCTCGTCGGACGGGAGATGATCGATCAGGATCTTCACCGGGCGACGGCCGCCGTTGAGCTGGGCGACCAGCGCGTCGGAGAGCGCGCGACCGCGGCCCTCGCCGTTGGTCACGAGCACGACCGGCTTGCGCACCGGCGCCGGGGCCTCGGCCATCCGGGGCGCCTCGGGCGCCGTGCCGGTCACCAGGAAGGCCGCCGCAGCGCCATCGATCAGATGATCGACGCGCACATCGCGGAACCCGGCCTGACCGGCCAGGTTCGACCAGCGCGCACGCCGGTCGGGCAGGCGACCGACGGGACGGTCCGGATCGGCCGACAGACGCCACCAGTCGGGGGCGATACCGCGCAGGGCATCCACAAAAGGCCGGCCTTCCGGCTCGCACAGGACGATCGCGCCGCCCGGGACGAGTCCGCGCCCGACCAGCGACAATGTCGCGCCCAGATCCGGCCAGCGATGCGCGCCATCCGCGGAGACGGCGAGGTCGTAGCGCACGCCGTTCTCACCGTCGAAGCTCGCCCATTCCGCCGTATTCAGCAGGCGGTGATGGCCGATCAGCAGGCGCGCCCGTTCGAGGACCGACGGATCCGGATCCGTCAACGTCACCGAACCGGTCTCCGGATCAAGTCCGGCCAGAATGCGCCGGACGAGGCCCTGGTTTTCGGCGCCGAGCACCAGGATCGACAGCGGACGATCCTTCGGCGCGACCGCGATCAGGTCCTCGACGAGGCGGGCGACGGTCACGGCGATCGGCGCGAAGCTCGGCGATCCGCTCGCCAGATGATCGCGCATCGCCTCCGAGCCGATCGGATCGCTGCCGCCATCGACCAGCCGCCGCTCCAGAAGGTCGGCGAGGCGCGACAGCATCGTGGCTTCGGCGATCCAGGCCGGCTGATCGGCCACGATGGTGCGGATCAGACTGTCGACGGAAGGGTTGTCGGAATCGTCCTCAAGGACCCAGCGGCCGTCGGTCTGACGGGCCTGGCCGTCCTCTTCGAGGCCTGCGAGCAGGCGGGCGAAGAGCGGACGCATGTCGGGATGGATGCGACCGCGAGCCACCAGATCGGCGATCTGGAACCCGTTGCGGTCGGCGCCGACGATCCGGCCGATCACGCCGGCGGCCAGATAGGTCAGGGCGGCGTCGACCAGGATGCGGCCTTCCGCGGGATCCGCGGCTCCGTCCTCCGAGGCGAGCCCGAGCCGCTCGGCGGCGGCGGCCGGACCTTCCGGCCAGGCGGCTTCCACTGCAGAGGCCAGTCCGTCCTGCGGCAGACGGACCGGTACGGTCTGATACACGAAGTCGTCGAGCGTCGCTTCCCGCGACAACTGGACGGCCGAGAAGCGGGCGCCGGAGAGCGAGGCGACGACCGCGCCGGCGTCATCGAGGAGCGTGAACACCGCTTCGATCGACTTGACCGAACCCTTGGTCAATTCAAGCCGCGCCGAGGCCACCGCCGCGCCGGGGGCGAAAATGCGCAGCGAGCCGATCCGGGTCGGCAGGAAGCTCTGCTGGCGGCCGCCCATGCCACGCTCTGCAAGAAGGGCGAAAAGGCCGTGGAAGGCGGAGTCCAGCAGCGTCGGATGCAGCATGTAGCCGCGCTCGTCCAACGGGGCCTGAGGACCGGCGAAGCGGATCGTGGCGGTCCGGTCGTCGACCACGTCGACGCTGGCGGCGCGACGGAACGCCGGGCCGTATTCCAGCCCGAAGGTCTCGGTCAGACGATAGAGTTCCGCCGCCGACATGGTCCGACGGGCCGGACCGATCGCGGCCGGCGCCGGCATGGTCTCGACCGGAACGGCGGACAGGGCGCCGCGGGCGTGCAGGCTCCACTCGTCGCCGGTCAGGCGATGGCGGCTCAGAATCTCGACCACCATGCCGTCATGGGAGACGCGGACCGACACCTCGCGCGGCTCCGACGGCTCGATGACGAGCGCGCGGACGATATCGAAATCCTTCAGCTCGATATGGTCGGTGCCGAGCAGTTCCCGACCGGCGGCGAGCGCCATTTCGGCAAGGCCGGCAGCCGGCACGACGATGGCACCGTCGACCTTGTGGTCGGCGAGCCACGGCTGCAGTTCCGTGTCGAGATGGTTGAAGAAGACCGGTCCGCCCTGACGGTCGGCCAGACCGATCAGCGGATGCGCGGTCGGCCGATAGGTCGACAGGGCTTCGGGCGTGAGGTCGAGCTTGTAGGGCTGGTTCTGCCAGGCGTAGGCCGGCAGGTCGGCCGTGCGGGGGCCGGTGCCGAACAGGGCACGATCGTCGACCGCCGCCCCATGGGCGACGACGCCCGCCGCGATGCGGGCGATCGGGTCGACCGCTTCGGAATCGGCCCTGTCGAGAGACGACAGCGCGGCGCCGGTGAGGCTCGCTTCCTTCAGGATGTCGTTGACATAGGCGCCGAGCACCGGGCGCGGGCCGATTTCGAGGAAGACGCGATAGCCGTCCTCGGTCAGAGCCTTGACGCCCGCTTCGAAGGCGACGGGCTGGCGCACATTCTCCCACCAATATTGCGCGTCGAGCGCCTCGCCGGGCACGATCCCGCCCTTGACGGTGGAATAGAACGGAATCCGCGATGCCCGCGGCCTGATATCCGCCAAGGTCTGCATCAGCGGCTGACGGATCGGATCGACCAGCGCGCAATGGAACGGATAGTCGAGGTCCAGCCGCTTGAAGGCCCAACGCTTGGAGCGGGCGAATTTCAGGAACTGGTCGAGCGAATCGATCCGGCCCGAAATGGTTACGCCGCGCGGGCTGTTGATGGCCGCGATCTCGATGCCCGGATAGCCGGCCTCGGCGATCGCCTTCTCGGCCTCCGCGGCCGGCATCAAGAGGGCGGCCATGCCGCCGAGATGGCGCGTGATCTCCTGGTGGGTCGAGCGCGCGTGGATGACCTTCACGGCATCGGCGAGATCGAGCGCACCGGCCGCCCAGGCGGAGGCGACCTCGCCCACGCTGTGCCCGACCACGGCCCGGGGCTTGATGCCACGCATCGCCAGCGCCTCGACCAGCGCCACCTGGACGCCGAACAGCAGCGGCTGTGCGACTTCGGTCCGCTCGATCTCGTTCTCGATCTCTTCGGAGAACATGGTCGTCAGAAGCGACCAGCCGGCCCGACCCATGAACACCCGGTCGACCTTCTCGAAGGCCTTCTGGAAGTCCGGATTGACCCGGTAGGCAACGCGGCCCATGCCGGCCCATTGCGAGCCGTTGCCGGAGAAGACGAAGGCGAGCCCGCCCTCGCGGACCGGGGCGCGGGCGTCGACGATCTGGGCCGTGCGGTTACCGGCGAGCCATTCGTCGAGCGCGCCGACCATCTGGTCATGCGCCATCGGCAGGGTGACGATCCGGTGCTCGTGCCGATCACGGCCGTGTGCGGCGGCGGCGAGCAGGGCCTGGGCCGCCGCAGGGGTCGCCGCGGCCAGGCGGTCGCGATAGCCGGCGACCAGCTTCTTCAACGATTCGCGGCTATGGGCGGAAACCACGAGCGGGGTCGGGCCGCTGCCGGCCTCGTTGGCGCGGACCGGTTCGCCCTCGCGGATGACCACATGGGCGTTGGCGCCGCCGAAGCCGAAGGAGTTGATGCCGGCATGGCGCGGCCGGCCGCCGCGCGGGATGGCGACGGGCTCACTGGCGACCGACAGGTTCAGTTCGCCGAAGGGGATGTCCGGGTTCGGCGTGTGGAAATGCAGCGAAGCCGGCAGGACCTCGTTTTCCAGCGCCAGGATCGATTTCAGCATGCCGGCCACACCCGAGGCCGGCTCCAGATGGCCGACATTGGTCTTCACCGAGCCGACCGGCAGCACGCGCTGGCGCCGCTGGCCGAGCTTGCGGCCGAGCGCTCCGGCTTCGGCCGGATCGCCGACCCGAGTGCCGGTGCCGTGCGCCTCGACGAAGGCGAGGTCTTCCGGATCGATGCCGAAGCGGGAATAGACCTCCTCCAGCAGGGCGGCCTGCATGTCGGACGACGGCAGCGACAGGCCGACCGTGCGGCCGTCGGAATTGATGCCGGTGCCGACGATGGTGGCGCGGATGCGGTCGCCGTCGGCGCGCGCCTTCGGGGCGGCCTTCAGCACCATGGCAACGGCGCCCTCGGAGCGCACATAGCCGTCTCCGGCTGCGTCGAAGGCGCGGCAAAGGCCGGTCGGCGACAGCATCGACGCACGGGCGAAGCCGATGAAGGGCACCGGCGAGCCGAGCACGTTGACCCCGCCGACGATGGCGGTGTCGATCCGGCCGGAGCGAATGGCCTCGGCGGCCTCATGCATGGCGACGAGCGAGGACGAGCAGGCGGTATCGACCGTGAAGCTCGGGCCGCGCAGATCGAAAATATAGGAAATCCGATTGGAGATGATCGACAGCGTGTTGCCGGTCATGAACTGGGCATCGATCGCCGCCGGATCGAAATAGAAGCGGTTCATGTAGTCCGACGACGAGGCGCCGATATAGACCCCGACGCGCTCGCCGGTCAGGCGCGACGGGCGCAATCCGGCGTGTTCGAGCGCCTCGTAGGTCACCTGCAGCAGCATCCGCTGCTGCGGGTCCATCTGGATCGCTTCGCGCGGGCTGATGCCGAAGAAGCCCGGGTCGAAGTCGAAAACGTCCTCAACGATGCCGGCCGAGAAGGTGTAGCTCTTGCCCCACACATTCTTGTTCGGGTGCAGGAAGCGTTCCGTGGCGAAGCGGTCCGAACTGATCCGGGTCACGGCGCAGCGGCGTTCGTTCAGAAGCGTCCAGAACGAAGGCACGTCCGGTGCGGAAGGCAGCCGGCAAGCGTAACCGACGATCGCGATTTCGGTTTCTCGGTCAGCCATGGTCAATCGGTTCGCCGTCATTCGCTCTCATTCGCGTCCGCCAAGGGACGTCAGTCTCGCCGCCGTCCCATCCGGGCCGAGCGAATCGACTGCCGGACCCCCGGGCGCCCAGTCCGCCACCGTCCGACTGTCCTTAACCGCCGATCCGCGCGAAGGAATCAGCGTCCCGTCACTGGGTTTTCGATCAAGTGCGCATGGACCCCGTCCGGGTGATACCCCATCGGGTGCGATGGTCGCAACTGCGGACTGATCACGGTTTCTATCGAAACTGTAATGGTCCCCAGCAATGTTCGGTTTACGGTGCCGTCGTTTTCAGACGTCCGAATCCGCACCGGCAGGGCGGCGCGTGAGGCGACGTCGGGGCTGCCGTCGCTGTCGGCGACCGACAGGGAATGCACATCTGTCGGAAGTGTCTTTCGTCGATGCCGGTCACCGGCGCGTCTGGCCCGGCCGGACCCGTCCCGGCTTTCGAATCCGAGACGAATGCCCGTCCGTACCGGGCTGTCGCGAGCACGGTTTGCGCCCCGAAGGCTCCCGGTGACCGAAACGATAGTGGCGCCTCCCGGCGATACGCCAAATCCTTGGCTCCGAAACTACGCACCTACTAATCTATCTAATCCTTGCCCTCCCGCGCCCTTTCCGGGTGTGGACGCGTCGCTGGCGGCAGATTAAGTTCGGCCCGATTGTCGGCCGTTCGTCAGGTTCGGAACTTCGCCAAGGCCTGCTTGCGAAGCGACACACAAGGGGAAACGGGTGCTGTGACGACCGGACTGGAGGCGTTGAATCTACGGCGCGTCACGGCTTTCTCTCGTGGGATCATAGAGATCCCGACTCTCGGAATTCTTCTCGGGGTGGAGACGTTTGTACCCCGACCTCGAGCGCGAGCAAATCCGTCGGACTTGGATGCAGTGGTCGGCTGGGGCTTCAAGGCCACGGCGACTCGGGCGCGCGGCTTCGCCTCCCGCAATGGGTTGCGCTACATCGCCCTCGAAGACGGCTTCCTGCGCTCGGCCGGCAACAGTGTCGTCAAGCCGCCGCCCATTTCGGTCGTGCTCGACGATCTCGGCATCTATTACGAAGCGCGCCAGCCTTCGCGTCTGGAAACGCTGATCATGCAATCCGCTAGCGATCCGGGCCTGATGGCGACCGGTCGTGAGGCGCGGCGGCGCATGGTCGACCTGGGGCTGACCAAGTACAATACGCTTGGCAAGGGGCATCCGGCCGACCGTCTCGGTCGCCGGCGCCGCGTGCTTCTGATCGATCAGACCTTCAACGATCAGTCCGTCGCCGGGGCGGGGGCCTCTGCGGTCACCTTCCAGCGCATGCTGTCGGAGGCTCTGGCCGCCTACGAAGCCTCCGACATCGTGGTCAAGTCCCATCCAGACGTGATTGCCGGCCGGGCACGCGGCTATCTCGATCAGGATGCGGCCCGCCATGGCGTGGACGTGCTGCGCGAGCATCTCGGCACCTATGAACTGTTACCCTGGTTTGACGAGATTTGGACGGTCTCGAGCGGTTTCGGCTTCGAGGCCTTGATGGCCGGCGCAAAGGTGTGCTGTTTCGCGGCCGCCTTCTACGCCGGCTGGGGCCTGACCGACGACAGCCGGTCGGAAGTACGGGCCCAGGCCTGGATGAAACGCAGAACGCGCGGCATTACGGCCGATATGCTGGCCGCCGCCGCGCTGGTCGCCTATCCGCGATATGCCGATCCGGTGCGCGACGAAGCGCTGTCGGCCTTGACGGCCATGGACCGGCTGGCGGCCTGGCGCGACCGGTATCTCGTCGAGACGCGCAATTTCGTCGCGGTCGGCTTTTCGACCCAGAAGCGCGTGGTGGCGCGCAACTTCTTCGAAGCCGGGCCCGGCCATCTCAGTTTCTGCGAACCGGCGGAAGCGATCGAACTGGCGACGGCTCTCTCGGCGGGCCTGCTCGTCTGGGGCGACCGGATTGATCCCCAATTGGAGGAGACCGCTCGGCGGAGTGGACTGGCCGTCACCCGGCTGGGCCCGGGTCCGATCGACGCGCGGGCGGTGGCGACCGAAGCTGTCCCGCTTCCTTCGATCGCCCAAGACGATTTGGGCATCGACTATGATGCGACGCGTGCATCGAGTTTCGAAGACTTGGTCAATACCGCCGCGCTCGACCAGCTCATGGTCGCCCGGGCGGCGTATCTTGGCGAGCGCCTGGTCGCGCTGGATCGTGCCGCCGCGACCAGCGGTGGGGACCTCAAGGCGAGCGTGCTGGCGCGTGCCGAGGGGCGGCCGGTTGTGGTGGTGGTCGGAGATCTGCTGAACAAGGCGCAGACGCGACTGGGCCAGGCGGCGATCCGGAACAACCGGGCGCTGCTGCGCGCCGCGCGCCGCGAGGCACCCGACGCCTACGTGGTCTTCATGGAGCCACCGGGGCTGGAATCGCGCCGGCGCGCCGGCTGGATCCCGCATGCCGCGCTCCGCCCCTACGCCGATCTCATCCTGTGCGACCCGGACATGTCGGCATTGTTCGAGATTGCGGCGGAGGTGCATGTCAACACCTCCTCGCTCGGGCTCCTGGCCTTGCTCTACGGCGCCAAGGTGGTCTCCTGGGGCATGCCGGCCTATGCCGGCTGGGGGGTAACGGAAGACCGGGCGCCGATCCCGCGCCGCAATCGCCGCCTCAGCCGGGACGAACTGCTGGCCGCGATCTTCCTGCTCTATCCCCGCTATCTCGATCCCCAGACCGGAATTCCCTGCGAAGCGGAGGATCTGGTGCGGCGGATCGAGACTCTCGGGCCGGGGCCGGCCCGTTCCCTGACGAGTGGCCGGCGCCTGCGCAACCAGTTGATCCGGCTCGAGGCGACGGTGCGCCATATTCTGTTCGGATGGATGGGCGACAAGTCCTGACGGGTATGCCTCGCGGCTGGCTTCGGCGGCCGATAAGGCCGGCCACCGGTGGTCGCTGGTCGGTTCGGGCAGGCCGGGGCTTCAGACCACGACGGTCAGGGTCTCTGCCGCCCGGGTCACCCCCGTGTAGAGCCAGCGATCCCGGTGCTCCCGGAACGCGAAGGCTTCGTCGAACAGGACCACATCGTCCCATTGCGAGCCCTGCGCCTTGTGCACCGTCAGCGCATATCCGTAGTCGAACTCGTCGGAGGAACGGCGCATCTGCCATGACAGATCGCCCTCCTTGCCTTCGAAGAAATCCGGCAGGACCGAGACGTGAATGCGTGCCCGCGTGCCGGCCTCGTCGGGCGCGACATCGTATTTCAGGTAGCCGCCTTTCGGTTCCTTGCGCCGATTGACCCGGAAGATGCCGCCGTTCTGCAGACCCTTGGACTTGTCGTTGCGCAGGCAGACCAGTTTCTCGCCGACCTCGGGATGCGGACTTGTATAGCCGCGCAGTTCCCGGATGCGCTTGTTGTAGCCGTGCCGGGTCCGGTTCAGGCCGACCAGAACCTGGTCGGCGGCCAGGATCCGTTCGGCATCGATGTCCCGACGCCGTATCACGCTCGATCGGCCGAAATGCCCGATTTCGAGCGGCCGGCCCTCGCGGATGTCCATCGACATGCGAACGATCGGATTGTCGGCCGCCTGCCGATGGACCTCGGTCAGCATCACGTCCGGCTCCGCTTCGGTGAAGAAGCCGCCGCCCTTGATCGGCGGCAACTGGGCCGGATCGCCCAGGACGAGCGTCGGCTTGCCGAAGGAAAGCAGGTCGCGGCCCAGTTCCTCGTCGACCATCGAACACTCGTCGATGACGATCAGTTTGGCCTTGGAGACGTCGCTTTGATGGTTGATGGCGAAGGAGAAGGTTTCCTCCTCCTCGTCCTCGGCCGACTTGCGGCGTGGGCGGTAGATCATGCTGTGGATTGTGGTCGCGCCTTCGCAGCCCTTCTGGCGCATAACCATCGCCGCCTTGCCCGTGAAGGCGCCGAAGCAGACATCGCCGTCGATCCCTTCGGCGACATGGCGGGCAAGCGTCGTCTTGCCCGTGCCGGCGAAGCCGAACAGGCGGAAGACCTGCGGATGGCGTCCCTTCAGCCAGTCCTTGACGGCCTTGAGCGCCGCATCCTGTTCGACAGACCAATCCAAGGGCGCGTCCGACACTGGAACGAAACAAGAATCATCGGCACGGTACCGGCTCGCCGACAAGTCTGCAACCGAAGCCACCAAACGCGCCGATCATGATGGGACGAACAAAGCCCGGCGTAACACCCGGCAATCCATACGCCGCCACGGCGGCGCTCCGTCGGCAGAATTCGGGCACCGGCCGGTCGGATTCAGCGGGCGAGCGCCATGGCCCGGTCGAAGGCCGGGCCGAAGCCCTTCAGGGCGACTTTGAGGATGACGTTGCCGCCGGATGCGGCCTCGGCGGTCAGGTTCAAGGTCTGCGCTTTGCGCAGGGTCGCCACGGCCTTGGCGTCCAGGCTCAACGGCACGACACATCCGCCGGGCAGGCAGGTTCGGAACTTCGCCGTCGAGAGCGGCGGCGCCGCCTCTGGCTGGAGATCCACGCCCCGTTCGATGACCAGGCCGAACGGCAGGATGGCGGTCCCCTCGGTCTTCTCGCCGCCGGACAGTCGGAGTTCGATCGCCAGGATGCGCTGCCGGGTCGTCCCGTCGAACTGTTGCAACACGACCGAACACCGGCGCGGGCCCGGTCCGGCTCGTCCCGAGGCGGGGGCCGGTTCCTGCAGGCAGATCACCCTCCAGCCGTCGTACGTCTCCTCGATCGTGGACGGGGTCACATCCTGCGATGACGGCCCCGATGCGCCCGACGGCGACAGGGCAGGGGCCGTCGCGGCGGCATTGCTCGCCGGAGCGCCGACGGGTGCCGCAGGGCGCTGGCTGGCGGCCGGCCTGATCGACTGTGCTTCGGTGATCGACGTGCCTGCCAGCACGGCGATCGCAGTGATCACGGCAGCAACAGGTCCGGCCGGTCGAGGCGCATGGCGCCTCACATGATCAGGCACACGCGGACAGCCGGAAGACCGGTTCGGGCGCATCGACCGCATTCGCCTCTCCGGTCGCTCAGAATGCCACCTTCATGCCGCCGCGCACCGAACCGGCACGGGCATGATCGGAGGTGAGGGTGCCGTCGATGTCCGAGAAGATGCTGACATTCTTCACCAGGACGATATCGAAGCCGAGCCCGACCGTGGTTCCGTAGATCGTCCGATCGCCGAGCGCGCGCACCGTGAAGTCGGTATCGAGCACGGTTGCGCCATAGCCGGTCTTGCCGATGGTCTCTTGCGCGAAGCCGGCGGCCTTGAGCCAGTAGTTCATCGGGCGGCCTTCCGAACTGGTCTGATAGTTCAGCTTGGCTTCGAAGCGCTGCTCCAGGCCCTGCGCGGTGTGGGCGTCGTAGCGGACATTCTGCGACGAGCCGCGCTCCCTGTAGCCGTCATAGGCGGCGGCGACGTAGCGCGCCTTCAGGCTCGGCGTCAGCGACCAGCGATCGCCGAGCGCGAAGCGGGTGGCGAGCGCCAGTTCGCCCGCGCCGAACCAGCCGTCGAAGCTGCCGGTGGCGGTTTCGCCACCGCTTCCAATCCGGCGCTTGGTTTCGGTCCGGATGTAGCCGCCGGCCAGCACCGCATCGAGCCAGGCGGTGCCGAGCGTGCGCCGGGCATAGCCACCGGCCAGGCCGATATCGCCGCTCGACGAGCCGGAACCGCCATCCAGCGTGGACGAGGTCTTGCCGCCGCCGCCGAAGGTGCCGAAGCGCCAGTCGTCATGCTGATGGTCGATACCGCCCGCGAGGCCCCACTGGCGCGATTGCAGGGCGCCCTGGCCGCCGCTGGCATCCTGCTGGCGCGCAGCGGCGAGGCTGCGCAGCCAGACCAGGTTGCCATAGGCGTCATAGGTGGTGCCCTGGCCGATCGAGCCGGTCTGAATGTCGGTCGGCGAGGGCCGGGCGGTGGTGTCGGCGTAACCGAGCGGCGCGCCGGAGGTGCGGACCGGGCGCGGTGCGTCGATGGCGATGATGTCGCCGACCAGGCCCAGGATGCCGCTTGAGAAGTCGCGCACCATGCTGGGGCTGGCCGAAACCGTCTTGTTGTCGACGACGACGATGTTGCCGGCCTTGGTGTCCGGATCGATGCCGGAGGTGATCAGCGTCAGCGACTTGTCCCTGACGTTGATCTGGTTCGAGTTGACCAGATAGTCCTCGACCGCCAGCGTATACGAGCCGGTGTGGAAATTGATGGTGTTCCCGGTCGTCGAGTTGAAGTCGACCGCACCGTTGAAGCGCGCCGAATTGTAGACGTTGAGCGTGTTGTTCGAGCCGTTATACCAAATGGCCGCGGAACCGCCGGAGATGCGGCCGCTGGCATTGATGGTGCTGCCGGACCCGCCGATCTCGATGCCGTAGGTCCCGCCCGAGACCCGGCCACCGGCCCCGACGGTGACCGTCGTCGTACCGGTGTCGTTATAGGCATAGATGCCGCGGCGCGTGCCCCCGGTCACCTTGCCGTCGACCGAGATCGTCTGGATGCCGCCGAAGGCGTGGGAGTTGATGCCATCGTCCCCGCCCGTAATCTTGCCGCTGGTTTGGACGATGGTCTGGTTGCCGCCGAAGGTGTTGGCTTCGATGCCGGAGATCGTGCCGATGACGTTCCCGGCCGTCTGGACCTTGGTGTCGCCCGTGCCCAGGTGACTGACCTCGATGGCCGCTTTGCCGTAGATCAGGCCGGCGGTCTGGACGACCGTTAGGTCCCCCGTATTGGAGGAATAGTTGCCGACATAGAGACCTCCGGAATAGGGCTCCGTCGATCCGATCGTGCCGGATACGGTGACGTTGGTGTCGCCGGTACCCCCATTGAACAGCAAGGCACCGGCTCCGGAACCGATGATCGAACCGCCCTTCTGGGTGAAAGTCAGGTCGGTGGAATTCGGACCATTCTGCACGTAAACGCCGTAGCTGCCGGCACCAAGCGACTGAACGGTGCTCGATGTCGTGACGTTGGTGTGCCCGGTGCCGGCATTGTAGGCATAGATCCCGTAGGAATCGCCCGTGATGGATCCGCCGTTCTGGACGATGTCGAGGTTCTTGGCGGTGATGCCGTTGGAGACGTAGAGCGTGTTGAGCGTCCCGGCCACGGCCACCGAGGTGTTCCCAGTGCCACCGTTAAAGGCCTCGATGCCGCTATAGCCGCCGGAGATCGTGCCGCCCGTCTGATTGATGGTCAAATCGGTCGTATTGGAATTGGTCGAGACGCTCAGACCGGTCAGGGCCCCTGACAGTTCGCCGGCACTCGTAATGGTCGTTGCGCCGGTGCCGCCGTTGTAGACATACAGTCCGAAAGCGAATCCGACGATCTCGCTGCCCGCCTCAGCCGTGACTGTCATGGAGCCGCCGACGGTGTCGACATAGGCACCGAAAGTTTCAAGCGGCCCGACGGTCTTGTAGGTCTTCTCGAACAGGACCGATCCGTTCAAAAAATTGTTGCCGCGCGTCTCCCCCGAGCAGACGGTGATGTCGCCGTTATACATGCAGTCGGCGCGGGCGGGGCCGATGGCGAAGAGCAGACCGACGCCGGCCAGGATCGCGCTGGCCGCCACGCTGCCGAGCAGCCGTTCGACTGTCCGGCCTTGATCCGACACATCTATGGCGGGCAATGCGGCGGATGAGCCGGCCCATTGGCACGGGGATCCGAGGGCACAAGCGGGCGCATGGCGAACGAAGCTGAGCATCAGCATCTCCGGCCGGATCGAACGGTTCAAACTGGTGAAGTCCAACGAATCATTGGGTGAATCGCATGGTTAATCGGTATCGTAATGTTGGTTAATTCTGCAATAACGGAACAATCAAAGACTTGCAGATTTGCCGCGTTTGCGCCGTCGATAGGCGTATTCCGACCGGCCTTGTCACATGCCCGGGCGGCCATGGTGCTTCCGCCCGGCAATGATCTGAGTTGAATTCATTTAAATGAATATATCGGGCCGGTGCTCATCCGCGGCGGCGGCTTTTGCAGGGACGTCACGATTGTCATCCCGGCCAATCCGGCGCAAAACCTGCGGCGACGCCAGCAAGGCTTCTCGTCGGGATGAGGATACTGTGATGGACGACCGCGCGCTGGCCCTGCGCCTGCATGCCGCCTGCTCGATCGCCACCGAGGCCGGCGCCCTGGCGCGGCGTCTGTTCCTGGAACGGCCTCAAGGCGACTACGCCCTGAAGGGTCCGCAGGACTACCTGACCGAGGCCGATGGCGCCGTCGAGGCGCTGGTGCGCGCGCGCCTAGCGGCCGTCTTCCCCGACGACGGCATGATCGGCGAGGAGACTGGCGGGTCGGCCGCCGCGGCGACCTGGATCGTCGATCCGATCGACGGGACGGCCAATTTCGCGCGGGGCGTGCCGCATTTCTGCGTCTCGATCGGGCTCCTGGTCGACGGGCGCCCGGAACTCGGTGCGATCGCGGCGCCGATGCAGAGCGAACTCTACGCCGCACGACGCGGCCAGGGCGCGACGTTGAACGGGCGCCCGATCCGCGCGGCGTCGACCGGCGCGCTGGCGGAAGCGGTGGTCGAACTCGGCTGGTCGCCGCGCCGCCCGGCAGCCGACTATCTGGCGCTGACCGAACGGGTGCTGGCATCCGGCGCCAGCGTCCGCCGCGCCGGGTCGGGCACGCTCGGTCTCGCCTATGTGGCGGCCGGGCGCTCCGACGGCTATGCCGAACTGCATATCCGTGCGTGGGATGTCCTGGCCGCCCTGGTACTGGTCGCCGAGGCCGGCGGCCTGACCAGCGATTTCTTCGCCGAGCCCGACTGGCTGGCCGGTGCCCCGGTGCTGGCCGCCGCGCCGGGGATCGGCACGGCGCTTTCGGAAATGGTCGGGATCTCGCTTTCCCCTACGAGATCATAACCTTGGCGGCGGGCCGGCATCCGTGCGCAGCGGCTGCGAACGTTTTGGATTCAGCGGCACTCAAGCACCCGCCCGATCGATACTTGCGAAAATTGAGCATTTTTCGACTTCCATCAAATATGTCAGTCGTCGTTATGGTTCTTTACACAAACGCAAGACTTTGATGTCATCGTATTCGTAGCCAGGGTGATTCGTTATCGCCTTTGCCGCTCGCCCTTCGGGCGTTTCCTCCCAAGACTGGGCCGCCGCTTCGACGGCCCTTTTTTTTGCCCGAAGCCCGACCTCTGTCGGGCCATCGGCCGGTGGATGCGGGGCCCGCAAGCCGGGAGCGGGCCATCGGCAGGCCCGAGAGCAGGGCGCGCCCGTCGAGGGCAGAGGTCGGCATCGGCGTGCATCGAACCGCTGGCATCCTTGGGCGATCGGCGCCATAACTGACTCCGTCGCACCATGAGGGGCCCTCCCAACGGGCTGATCGACAAACATATTCAAGAATTTGGGTGTTCGGCCGGAGCCGGGGCCGAAGGCGGGGTCTGCCATGCTGATTTCCGAAATCGTCGCCGAAGAGAACGACTTCGTCGCCCTGCGGCGGCAACTGCACAACCGCCCCGAACTCGGCTACGAGGAGCATGAGACCAGCGACCTGGTCGCACGCCTGCTCGGCGACTGGGGCTATGCGGTGCATCGCGGTCTGGGCGGGACTGGCGTCGTCGGCACGCTCACGGCCGGCACGGGCACGCGGCGGATTGGCATCCGCGCCGACATGGATGCCCTGCCGATCCTGGAGGAGACCGGGCTCGCCTATGCGAGCGCTATCCCCGGCAGGATGCATGCCTGCGGACATGACGGTCACACGGTCATGCTGCTTGCTGCCGCCCGCCATCTCGCCCGCTCGCGCAGCTTCGACGGCACCATCCATCTGATCTTCCAGCCTGCCGAGGAAGGCCTTGCCGGCGCCCGGCGGATGATGGACGAAGGCCTGTTTCGGCTGTTCCCGTGCGACGCGGTCTTCGCCGTGCACAACTGGCCGAACCGGCCGGTCGGCGATTTCCTGTTCCGGCCGGGTGTGCTGATGTCCGCCGCCGACAACGTGATCATCACCATCGAGGGCAAGGGCGGCCACGGCGCCCATCCCGAAATGGCGGTCGATCCGATCGTGGCCGGCGCCTCCACCGTGATGGCGCTGCAGACGATCGTCTCGCGCAACATCGACCCGCAGGAGCCGGCGGTGATCACCGTCGGCGCCTTCCAGTCCGGGCAGGCGTCCAACGTCATCCCGGGCGCGGCGACCTTGAGACTATCCGTGCGCAGTTTCGCCGAGTCCGTACACGACCAGTTGGAAGACCGCATCACCGCGGTCGCGCGACTGCAGGCGGAAAGCTACGGCTGCACGGCAACGGTCGACTATCGGCGCATCTATCCGGCACTGGTCAACACGCCGGAGGAAACCGCCTTCGCTCACGCCCTTGCGGTGGAGATCGCCGGCGCCGACCGGGCCCATATCGTGGCACGCCCGACGCCCGGCAGCGAGGACTTCGCCTTCATGCTGCAGGAGAAGCCGGGCTGCTACTTCCTGCTCGGCGCCGGCGACGGACCGATGCTGCACCACGCCAAATTCGACTTCAACGACGCCATCCTGACCCGCGGGGCAAGCTTCTGGGTCCATCTGGCCGAGCGCTATCTCGCCAAGGCGGCGTGAGCGCGGCGCGGCCGCACCGGGACGCGGCGCCGGGATAGGGACGTCGATGGACGCGGGGGCTGCCGACGAGGGGCGCCGGCAGACGCGGGGGAACGCCGTTCAGATGCGGATCATCGCCCCCACTTCTGCGGCGTCGGCCGGGGCGTCGTCCTCGTCCGACGGAGCGGCGATGACCTCGCTCCAGGCACGGATCGTGTTCAGATAGGTTTCCATGATGCGCGCCAGGCGGGCACCGTCGAGGCCACGCCAAGCGACCGGCAGGGTCAGGATGACCCGCGGCGTCTCGTCGCCGGACAGGCTCAAGGTCGCGCCGAGCGTCGCATGCCAGAAATGGTTGCCCTTGAGCAGGTCTTCGTAGACCGCAGGTCCGTTGGCCGGCACGCCGAGATCGGTGATCAGCCAGAGGGCGTCGGCATCCGCGCGATACTGAAAGTTGATCTGCAGGCCGCCGTCGAAGGCGAGGGCGGTCGCGCCGTCCGCGTCGAGCGCCAGGGCCGGTAGACCGATCTGGCCTCCGAACTCGGTCAGCAGATTGGCAAGCGCCGGATCGATGTTCATGGCTGTCCCCCCATTCGGATGCGTTGCGGTCCGCCGAAGCGGATCGTTTCCTCTCGGTCTGGCCGGCGTCGCGCCGTCAAGCCAGTGTTCGGCGGCCGGCAAGAAGCTCGTCGAGCGCGGCGTTGACGGCTTTCGAGACCGGCACTTCGGTCGAGAAGTCGACCGCGTCGCGATTGTCGACGCTGCCCCGGACGAAGCCCCAGCGCGAAAGGTCGAACTCGGTGACGACGGCGACGAGCCGCCAGTCCTTCGGCAGGGCGCCGGCAGCGCGAGCCTCGCGAATGCGGCCGCGCAGGCTGCCGACCCAGGCGAAGGCGCGCTCGATCATCCCGCGGGCCTCGTCCACATCGGTGTAGGCGCCGCCCCAGCCGATCTGAATGAAGACGGCCAGTCCGTCTTCGACCAGGAAGTAGTGCAGGGCCGAACTGGCCAGGCCGCCGCCGTCGAAGCCGAACAGCGTGTAGGGCGACGGCGCGGCATCGGCGAGCGCCTCATCCAGATAGACATCCAGCGTGTAGGGTGGCGTCTCGATCGCCCGCGTGGCGAACAGGAATTCGCCGTCGGACTGCAACCGGGCCGTCTCTTCGGCGGTGAGGGGCGGCATGGGCAGGCCTTCGGCCTCGAAAATGGCGCGCGCCTTGTCGAAGGGGCTGGCGGCCGTCATGGCATCGGTCATGGTTGGAACCTCCGGAAGCCGTCAGATGATCTGGTTGGTGCGCTGCAGCGCGCGCTCGTAGTCGCGGCCGACATAGCTGTTCTCGTTGCGGAATTCGGCACCGACCCAGTCCTGGCCCCACTGTTCCGGCTTGATGATGCGGTTCTTCATCTGTAGATCGGACACGTGCACCTTGAGGCCGACCAGGCGATCCTTGGCGGCGCGGATTTCCTCCGGCTTCAGTCCCTTCAGGCAATCGGCCAGGTCGGTGTCGGTCATGCCGCGGATCATGCTCGCCATGTCGGTGTCGATGATCGGCGGCATCTTGCGGCCGCGGAAGCCCTTGTCGAGGGGCGACGTGCCCTGGGCGATGCCGTTCGGATCGTGCAGATCCTTGCCGAGGCACTGGTCGTTGTCGATGCCGGTGACCACGGCTTGGCCGTTCTTGTCGATCGCGATGAAGTAGTTGTTGCCGTGCCGGTCGCCCTGGCCGACCAGATGGTCGAGCAGCTGCAGCTTGACGATCTCGCGCCGGACGTCGCCGCGCTCGAACAGCGCCGGATCCGTCTTGGCGGCCGGATTGCCGGGCGCGCGCGACATGACGATGCCGAGTTCGCCCCCGCCGGACGACAGGCCGCGGATGCCGATCTCGGTATGCGGCACCACGTCGAAACCGAGCTTTTTGGCGACCGAGCAGGTCGCGACGTTGCGCAGCGCGATCTGCGGGTTGTAGGGGTCGATGCCGGTGCGCGCCGCCACCCAGCCCTTCTCGACCTTTGTGGTCCGGGTCAGATCGGGCGGGCTCAGGGGCTTGTACACCGCGTGGTAGTCGCCGCCGCCCGAATCGTAATCCACAGAATAGACCGTGTTGAAGGCGCCCGAACCGAGCTTGGTCATCCCGCTCGTGCGCGTGGTTTCGTCGAAACTGGTGACGATGGTATCCGGCCGGATCGGAATATCCATCTTGCGATAGAGGAGACCGCCTTCGATGCCGATGCCGGACTTCTCCAACAGGATCGCCTCGCCGCGCGTGAAGCCGGCCTTTCCGTAGTCGTGCAGTTGCGTCGGGGTCAGGTTGCGGTCGAGCAGGTTGTTCTCGACGATATGCCGCGCCTGGGCGGGCGTCAGGCCGTGCAGGTCGTGCATGTTGTCGAGCGTGAAGCCGAGGCGGGCGAAATCCATGATCTCGGAGAGGCTGCGGTCCGGCGGGAAGGTACCGCCCTTCTTCATCTGAGACAGCAGGGACTCGACCAGCTTCTGCTCCGCCTTGATCTGCTCGCGGACCTCACCGATCTCGGTCTTGTGGCTATGCGAGCGACCCTTCATGTATTTGTTCGCCGACGCCATGGCGAAGTCGAGAGTATTCTCCAACTCGTGCAGGCGACCCGAGTCGGTATAGGATTTCATCGGCGACCGATAATGCGGCGGCATGCTCATCTCATGCGCGTCGTCCGACAGGAACTTATGGACATCGTCCATCTTGGCGAGCATGTCCTTGTATCCGGTCGACATCTTGTGCACGCCGAAGATGCCGAAGCTCTTGTCGGCCTTCGGATCGCCCGCCCGGCCCTTCAGGGTCGCGCTGGTTTCCACGCCGGGGGCGCGCTCGGCCGCCCGGGTCAGGCGATAGTCCGGCGTGCGCGGCTCGACATTGCGGCCGGGGAGGGGTTTGGGCGAACGGTCGACCGTCGTCGGCTTGGGTGGGGTGGACGGCTTGAAGGCCACCACCTTGACGCCCGAGCCGCCCCATTGGCCGGTCCCGAGGCTAGGACCCGTGGATTTCGGGCCCGTGGTGCCGATGGTCGGCTGGTGCAGCGTAGGACCGCTGGTCTGACTGATGGCCATGGCGCGCTCTCCCTCGCGGCTCGTTCCTGCGCCGACTATGCACTCAGTGAAATTGCGGACTGTCACAAACGGCACTTGGCGCTGCCGTAGCGTAAAACCCGACGCGAAGGTGGCGAGGCCGGCCGCCTGACGACCCTAGCGGCATCGGGGATCACGGCGGCTCGCCGTCCGGCCTCCGTCGGGCCATCGCAAGGCCTTCGACAAGGCCCGGGGACAAGGCGAGCCGAACCGATCCGGACGTCCCGGGCGCCCGGTTTTGCGGGCAACGTCCAGGCATCTGCCCCGCGGGGCGCTTCCGATCGGTCGTCAACCGGCCGTCAGCGGCGGGCAGTCAAGGCCGTGTCGAAGGCGTCCTCGGCGCGGCTGCCGATCGGTGCCTCGGTGTCGAGTTGCACGCGGTCGACGGGCTTGGAGGCGTCGAGCCAGGTCCAGCCAGACGTGCCGAAGGGCGTGAATACGAACAGCAGCGTCTTCTCGAACGGCAGCGTGCCGGCTTGGCGGGCGGCGGCCGCCTTGTCCTGCATGCGCCCGGCCCAGGCGAACAGCCGCTCGGCCATGGTCCGCGACAGTTCGACATCCGTGTAGGCGCCGCCCCATTCGATCTGGATCAGCAGGGCGAGGCCGGGCATGACCCGGTAGTAGTGGGCCGCCCAGCTGTTCGTGCCATGGCCGGCGAAGCCGATCACGGCATAGTCGGCCGGGGCCCGGCCGCGGCCGAGTTCGCGCGTATAGATTTCGATCTGATAGGGCGAGGCGGGCAGGTCGGCCCGGGTGGAAAAGACCGTCCGCTCGTCGTCGTCGCGCAGCAGCCTCGCCGCCAGGGCGTCGGACAGGGGCGGGAAGGGCAGGTTGTCCGCCGCAAACAGGGCGCGGGCCGCATCCGCAGGTGAAATGGTCTCGTCGATCTCGGACATGGGGTCATCTCGCGGCAAAAGGGATGAGGGGCGGCGAAGCGGCGATCGTCAGATGAAGATCTGGGCCAAATTCTGCTGGATGATCTTTTGCCGCTCGTCCAATTCCTGGCGCTGCGACGGCGAGGCCCGCCGGGCATCCTGACGATCGCGACCCAGATAGCTGTTGTCTTCATCGAAGCGCTTCATGACGTCCTTGTCGCCCCACTTGTCCGGATCGATCACACGGCCCTTGGTGCGCAACTCGCCGATATGGTCCTGCATAGCCTGGAGGCGATCCTGGGCGGCCGAGATTTCGGACGGGCGCAGGCCCTTCATGCTGTCCGCCAGACCTTCCTTGGTCATCGTCTCGAAGGCCCGCGCCATGTCGCTGTCGATCACCGGCGGCAGGGTGGTGCCACGGAAGCCCTCGTTGTGGTCCTCGTAACCGTAGGCGATGCCGTTCGGGTCGGTCAGGTTCTTGCCGAAGCACTGGTCGTTGTCGATGCCGGTGACCGTGACCTTGCCGGTATCCTTGTCGACGTTGATGAAATAGTTGTTCGAGTGCCGGTCGCCCTGGCCGACCAGATGGTCGAGCAGCTGCAGCTTGACGATCTCCCGACGAACCTCGGGATTGTCGAACACTTCTCGGCTGGTCTTGCTGGCCGGGTTGCCCTTCGCGCGCGCCATGACCAGCCCGAGCGTCTCGCCCTTGCCGAGATCGGCGAAGCCGATTTCGGTGTGCGGTACGACATCGAATTTGAGGGCATGGGCAACCGAGCAGGTCGCCAGATTGCGCAAGGCGATCTGCGGATTGTACTGGTTGACGCCGGTCTGCTTCGCCACCCAACCATGTTCCGGCCGGTGTGCGCGATCGGTGTCGTTGGGAGCGAGCGGCTTGAACACGCCATCGAAGATCGTGCCGCCATCCTGCTTGAACTTTGCCTTGTAGACCGAATTGAAGGCGCCGGAGCCGAGTTCCTCGATCTTGCCGGTGCGCGTCGCCTCGGCGAACTTGCCGCTGACCGTCTCCGGGATGATCGGAATATCCAACGCCCGATACTTCATGCCGCCGAACAGGCCGAGACCGGATTTCTCCAGCAGTACGGCCTCCGAGGCGCGGAAGCCCTGCTCGGTATATTCGGTCTTGGTCTTATCCGGGATGTCCTTGCCGATCGTCTGGTATTCGATGTGGTTGCGCGCCTCCAGCGGCGTCATGTCCTTCACGGAGGCCATGTCGTTCAGCGAGATGCCCTCGCGGGCAAAGGCCAGCACCTGCTCGAAGCTCATGCCGGGCGGGATCTTGCCGCCGGAAGCCAGTTCCTTGTCGAGCCCGGCCAGCACCTCGCGGTCCTGCTCGACCTGCATCTGGACCTCGTTGACCATGCCCTTGTGCGAGTGCTTCGCCTTGGCGCCGTAGCGCTCGGCATGGTCGTAGACGCGGTCGAGCTGGCCCATCAGCGACTTGACCGTCTCGCGCGGCGTCTCGCCCGAGGTGTCGGCCTTCTTGATCGTGCCGTGATAGTCCTCCAGGCCGCCGAGCACGGCCTTGTAGCCGGTCGACATCTTGTAGAGGCCGAAGAAGCGGTCGTCCTTCGGGCGCCCGGAGGTCTTGATCAGGTCGTCCTTGGTCGAGACGCCGGAGGTCCAGGCGGCCCGGACCAGCTTCGGTGCCGGCTTCTGCTGCTCCACGACGCGGTCGGACAGCGACACGCCCTCGCCGGATTTCGTCGTCGGCGGCGGGGTCGGGTCCTGGCTCTTGGGCATGACCTGGACGAGCTTCGTCTGCAGGACGCCCGTCTGTTCCGGCGTGCCGGTCGACTTGCCCAGCGGGCCGGTGCCGATCTGGACCTGGTGCGAAGCGCGACCGGAATCGACGATGGCCATGGCTCTTGCGTCCCCTGAAGACCGGGCCTTGCGGCCGATGCACGGAGAATAGCCGGGAGCGGCCCGCCCGCTGTCACAAAAGCTACTCGCCCGCCAGTGCCCGCCACCGGTCCGGTCGTCCCACGGAGAGCGGTTGCCCCCGGGGAGCGGTCACTCAGATGGCGCGGTCGCTCAGATGCGGATGAAGGTCATGGGCTCGGTGCTGCTGGCGAGCGATTCGGAGGCTGCGGTGCGGCCCTCGCCGGGATCGGCGATGACCTCGGACCAGTCCTCAGTGGTATTGACGAAGCTTTCCAGCTGCTTGGCCAGGCGGGCGCCGTCCAGGCCGCGCCAGGCGACCGACAGGGCGAGGATCACATGCGGCGGCTGGTCGCCGGACAGGCTGAGCGTGGCCCCGAGCGTCGAGCGCCAGAAGAAGTTGCCGCGCAGCAGGTCCTCATAGGCGGCCTCGCCGGCCGCCGGCACGCCGAGATCGGCGAAGAACCACAGGGCATCCCGGTCGGGTCGGTACTGGATGTTGACCACCGACCGCCGGTCGAAGCCGAGCGCGCAGGTCAGGTCGGCATCAAGGGCGAGATTCGGCAGGCCCATGCGCGCGCCGAGTTCCGTGATCAGATTGGACAGGGCCGGATCGATGGTCAAGAAGCGCTTCCTCCGCCGGACGGGGCGCCGGCTTGTTGAATCATTGTGACTGAGGCGCCCCGGCGATCAAGCCGTCTCGGCGATCGAGCGATCAGGCGATCGCGAAGGCTGCCGGCGGGGCGGTTTCGGTCCGTCCCTCCTCGACCGCATGGCAGGCGACCCGGGCGGCGCCGTCGCGCGTATAGCCGGGCGCCTCGCGCCGGCAGCGCTCGTCGGCGAGCGGACAGCGCGGATGGAAGGTGCAGCCGGAGGGCGGATCGATCGGGTTCGGGATCTCGCCGGTGATGGCGCGGCGCGGCCGGCCGCCGGGGCGGAGATCCGGCACCGCGTCGAGCAGCATCCGGGTATAGGGATGGCGCGGCCGGGCGAACAGGTCTTCGGTCGGGGCGACCTCGGCGAGGCGGCCGAGATAGAGCACGCCGACATCGTCGGCCATGTGCCGGACAACGGCAAGATTGTGGGTGATCAGCAGATAGGTCAGGCCGAACTCGTCCTGCAGGTCGCGCATGAGGTTGAGGACCTGCGCCTGGACAGAAACGTCGAGCGCCGAGGTCGGCTCGTCGCAGACGATGAATTCCGGATTGGCAGCGAGCGCCCGCGCGATGGCGATGCGTTGGCGCTGGCCGCCGGAGAATTCGTGCGGATACTTGCGTCCGTCCGCCGGGTCGAGCCGGACCAGCTTCAGGAGATCGGCGACGCGCGCCTCGATCTCGGCGCGGTCCGACATCAGCCCGAAGGCGGTCAGCGGCTCGGCGATGATCGCGTCGACCCGGAAGCGCGGATTGAGGCTCGCGAAGGGGTCCTGGAAGATCATCTGGAACCGCCGGCGCAGGCGCGCGACATCGGCCCTGCGGCCCGGATCGGCGATGTCGACATTGTCGAACAGGATGCGCCCGCGCGTCGGCTGGATCAGGCCGACCACCATGCGGGCGATGGTCGATTTGCCGGACCCGGATTCGCCGACCAGCGCGAAGGTCTCGCCCTTGGCGATCGAGAAGGAGACGCCATCGACCGCCTTCACGAAACGGCGCGGTTCGCGTTCGATGACACGGGCGAGCCAGGGCTTCGAGACGTCGAAGACGCGGGCGAGGTCTTCCACCCGCACAAGCGGTGGTGCGCTGCGGTCGAGGGTCATCGGGCGGCCTCCGCCGGGCGCGAGGCGGGATCGAGCAGGAAGCAGGCGGCCTCGGACGCATCCGCCCGGTAGGCCGGCGGCCGCTCGGCGACGCAGCGCGCGAAGGCCTGGGCGCAGCGCGGGTTGAAGGCGCAGCCCGGCGGAATATGCGACAGCCGCGGCATCGAGCCGGGGATCTGCTCCAGCCGGTCGCGGCCGCCGTCGAGCGACGGGATCGAGCCCATCAGGCCGCGCGTATAGGGGTGATGCGGGCGGCTGATGACGTCGGCAACCGGCCCGATCTCGGCGAGCCGGCCGGCATAGAGCACGGCGACCCGGTCGGCGGTCTCGGCGATAACGCCCATGTCGTGGGTGATCAGGATCACGGCGGTACCCTTGTCGCGGCAGAGGTCCTTCAGCACCGCGATGATCTGCGCCTGGACCGACACGTCGAGGGCGGTGGTCGGCTCGTCGGCGATGATCAGTTCCGGATCGGCGGCGAGCGCCAGCGCGATCACAACCCGCTGGCGCATGCCGCCGGAAAATTCATGCGGGTAGGAGTCGATCCGCGCCCGCGCGGCCGGGATGCCGACCGCCTCCAGAAGGGTGGCGGCGTGCAGCTTGGCCTCCCAGGGCGTCCGCTCGGTATGGGTGACGATGGTCTCGACCAGCTGGTCGCCGATCCGGATCAGCGGATTGAGCGAGGTCAGCGGGTCCTGGAAGATCATGCCGATGCGCCGGCCGCGGATGCGCCGCATGGCCTCGGCCGGCAGGTTGTCGATGCGCTCGCCCTTCAGCCTGATCTCGCCGCCGGCGATGCGGCCGGGCGGCTCCAGGAGGCCGATGATGGCCGAGCCGGTCATCGACTTGCCGGCGCCGCTTTCGCCGACCAGGCCGAGCACCTCGCCGGGCGCCAGGTCGAAGGATAGCCGGTCGACGGCGGTCAGCAGGCCGCGCCGGGTCGGGAACTGAACGGTTAGGTCGCGGACGGAGAGGAGCGGTTCGGCCATCACCGGAGCCTCGGGTTGAGCGCGTCGCGCAGCCAGTCGCCGAGCAGGTTGACCGACAGGGCGATGGCGACCAGCGCGATCGCGGGGAAGAACAGGATCCACCATTCGCCGGAGGCTATGTATTCCTGGCCGATGCGCAGCAGGGTGCCGAGCGACGGGCTGGTCGGCGGCACGCCGACGCCGAGGAAGGACAGCGTCGCCTCGGTGATGATGGCCAGCGACAGGCCGAGCGTGGCGATCACCAGCACCGGGCCGAGCACGTTGGGCAGGATGTGGCGGCGCATGATCTTGCCGGCCGGCAGGCCGACCACACGGGCGGCCTGGACATAGTCCTTGCCGCGCTCGACCATGGTCACGCCGCGCACCGTGCGGGCATATTGCGGCCACTTGGCGATCCCGATCGACAGGATCAGCACGGGAATCGCCATGTGCTCCTGCGCCGCGATCGGCAGGGCGCCGCGGGCGATGCCGAAGATCATCAGCGCGACCAGGAGGTCCGGGAAGGTCAGCTGCACGTCGGCGACGCGCATGATCACGCTGTCGACCCAGCCGCCGCGATAGCCGGCGAGCAGCCCGAGCGCGATGCCGATCGCCATCGAGACGACCACCGAGGCGACGCCGACCAACAGCGAGATGCGTGCACCGTAGAGGATCGCCGAGAATACGTCGCGGCCCTGGTCGTCGGTGCCGAGCAGGAAGGTATGGCCGGTGAATTCGTTCGGCTTCAGGGGCGGCGTCTTGCCGTCCATCAGGTCGAGCGATGACGGGTCGAACGGATCGGTCGGCGCGATCCAGGGTGCGAGCAGGGCGGCGAGGCCGATCACCAGCACGACCACGGCCGCCACCACGGTCAGCGGCGAACGCCGGAACGAGTAGAACAGGTCCGATTCGAGGGCGCGCCGGAGGCGGCCGGCCCGGACGGTATCCGCGGCGGCCATCTCAGTGCCCTCCTGTCGCGGCGACGCGCAGGCGCGGATCGACGGCGAAATAGAGGAGATCGACGATCAGGTTCACGAACACGAAGAAGCCGGCGACGAACAGCAGGTAGGTGGCCATCACCGGCACGTCGACGGCCTGGACCGAGGAGATGAACAGCGAGCCGACCCCGGGCCACTGGAACACCGTCTCGGTGATGATCGCGAAGGCGACGATCGAGCCGAGCTGCAGGCCGGTCACGGTGATCACCGGCACCAGCGTGTTCTTGAGCGCGTGGCTGAAATGGATCGCGCGGGTGGTCAGGCCGCGGGCACGGGCGAAGCGGATATAGTCCGCGCGCAGCACCTCCAGCATCTCGGAGCGCACGAGGCGCATGATCAGCGTCATCTGGAACAGGCCGAGCGTGATCGAGGGCAGGACCAGCGAGGCGAGGCCGGAGCCGGTCAGGAAGCCGGTCGTCCAGCCGCCGATCCGGACCGTCTCGCCGCGGCCGAAGCTTGGCAGCCAGCGCAGTTCGACCGCGAACAGATAGATCAGCGCGATGCCGATCAGGAAGGTCGGCAGCGAGACGCCGATCAGCGAGATGGCCATGATCGCCCGCGAAAGGAGACCGTCGCGCCGCAGCGCCGTATAGACCCCGAGCCCGATCCCGCCGACCAGCGCGAACAGGCCGGAGATCAGCGCCAGTTCCAGTGTCGCCGGTAGACGCTCCTTGACGAGGTCGATGACCGGCCGGCCGACCCGGAACGAGACGCCGAAGTCGCCCTCCGCGACATTGCCCAGAAAGGTGGCGAACTGCACCGGAAACGGCCGGTCGAGGCCGAGTCGCTTGGTCATCGCCTCCCGGTCGGCGATGGTTGCATCCGGACCCATCATGTTGGCGACGGGGTCGCCCATGAAGCGGAACATGGAGAAGGCGAAGAAGGCGACCACCACCATCACCACGAGGGCTTCGGCGAGGCGGCGGATCAGGAATGCGAGCATGCGGTCACCGGCAAATCGTGAGATCCGAGACTAGCAGGATTTGGGCCGGTCCACCCGACCCCGGCCTGCCCCAGGACGAGGTTATGGCCACCGCCCCTCGGTCCGATCGGCACGGCAGCCCGAATTGTTTCGATGCCGGTCGCAATCCGCAAGAGGCCGGCGCCGATCATCGACGGCGGAAGGGGGGCTATGGCAGGGGCGGTTAAATCTGTCTTCCGGTTCTTGTGCCTATCCCGCGAGGGGACAAAGGGGAAGGGGCCGGGAGATCGAGCGACTGGATGTCCGAACGCCCCAAGCACCGAATTTCCGGCTCCATCCCCTTCTCCCTCCGGAGGGGGGAGAAGGTGCCCGAAGGGCGGATGAGGGGGACGATCCGGCGTCAAGTCTACATATTTCAGTTGGTTCCGATCGCGCGGACGGATCAGGTCGCGCAGACCGCCAGCATGGGCATGGTGGTGGCATCCAGCCCCCTCATCCGGCCTTCGGCCACCTTCTCCCCCAAGGGGGAGAAGGGGAAAGGGTCGAGAGATCGGGCCACAGGATGCCTGCGCATGCAAAATACCGAACCTCCGGCTCCTTCCCCTTCTCCCTCCGGAGGGGGGAGAAGGTGCCCGAAGGGCGGATGAGGGGGACGCCCCCCTCGTCGACACGATGAAGCCGCGGTCCGGACCACCGGTTCCGACGATCCTGCGGTATCCCAACCCCCTCATCCCGCCTTCGGCGACCTTCTCCCCCAAGGGGGAGAAGGGGAAAGGGTCGAGAGATCGCACCGCGCAACATCAATCGATCTTGACGTATTTCACGTAGAGCTGGTTCTCGGGCTGGACCTTGACCTCGATGCCCTTCTTCATGCCCCAGGCGAGCAACTGGTTGTGGATCGGGATGAACAAGGCCTCGTCCTTCACATGGGCGAGGATCTCGGCCAGCAGCTTGTCGCGCTTGGCGGTGTCGGTCTCGGTGCCGAGCGCCTCCATCTTCTTGTCCCAGTCCGGCTCGGTCACGCGGGTGGCGTTGTAGGCGCCGTAGACCTTGTCGCGGCTGTGGTAGATGGAGTCGAGCGTATAGGCCGCGTCGAACGAGGCGACGCCCCAACCGAGCATGTAGAAATCGGTCTCGTTCTTCAGGATGGTCGGCGTGTGCTGGGCCATCGGGCGGGCATCGAGCGTGACCTTGATGCCGATCTGGCCGAGGAAGCCGACGGTCGCCTGGCAGATCTTCTCGTCGTTGATGTAGCGGTTGTTCGGGCAGTTGAGCTTGACCCCGAAGCCCCCCGCATAGCCGGCCTCGGCCATCAGGGCCTTGGCCTTGGCGATATCCCATTTCGGATACTGATCGAGTTCCTTGGAATAGCCGTTCACGCCCGGCGGGATCAGGGTGCCGGACGGCGCCGACTGGCCGCCCATGACCACCTTCTGGATCGCCTCGCGGTTGATCGCCATCTCGATCGCCTTGCGTACGCGCTTGTCGGCGAAGGGATTCTTGCCCTTCACGTCCGAGGTGGCGAGTTCCGGGTCGCCGGCATTGAGTCCGTAGAAGATCGAGCGCACCTCCGGGCCGGTATTGACCTTGAGGTTCGCGGTCTGGGCGACGCGGTCGATGTCCTGGACCGGCATGTCCTGGACGAAATCGAGTTCGCCGGAGAGCAGGGCGGCGATGCGGGTCGGCGCGGAGGTGATCACGCTATAGACGACTTCGGTCGCCTGCAGCGGGAACTGGCCCTTGCCCCAATAGCCCTCGTTGAGCTTCATGACCGTCTTGGAGTCGGGCTCGCGCGACACCAGAATATACGGGCCGGTGCCGTTGGCATTGCGGACCGCGAAGGTCTCTTCCTTGTTCTTGAAATCCTGCGGCCGGGTGACCTTGTTGGCCTCCGCCCACTTCTGGCTCATCATGAAGATGTTGGTCAGCTGGTTGACCAGAAGCGGCATCGGCGCCTGCGTCTTCACATGGACCGTCAGGTCGTCGACCTTGACCACGTCGACGACGCCCGCCAGCGTCGTGCGGACGCCGGCGAGCGGGTCCATCGCGCGCTTCAGCGAGAAGACCACATCGTCGGCCGAGAAGGTGTCGCCGCTGTGGAACTTGACGCCGGGACGGAGCTTGAATTCCCAGGTCTTCGCGTCCGCAGGCAGCAGACCCCAGGACAGCGCCAGTGCGGGAACGATCTTGCCGTCCTGATCGCGGTGGATCAGCGGCTCGTAGATCTGGTGCAGCAGGCCGAAGACCTGGTTGGAATTCTCTGTATGCGGGTCGAGCGTCGGGGCATCCTGGCCGCGCGCCCAGCGGAAGGGCTTGGCATCGGCCGGATCGGACAGGATCGGAACGGACAGGGCCGTCCCGGAAAGTGCGAGCGCGAGAACTACCGAAAGGTTGCGGATCATCACACAGGGCTCCTGTCCGAGGAAGCGCGGTGAATTTGGACGCAGCCGGGAACCGCGTCCAAATGCATCGCGCTTCATGCAGAATTTCTGAGGGCCAAATCTGCGTCCCGGCATGCCGCCTGTACGCGCCCGCCCCCGACGGCCTCAGGGAATGTCCCGAGGCGCCGGCGACAGGCTAGCCCGAAGTCGAACCCGGCGGCAACCCTCCGTGCGTCATCGCCTTGGTGTTTCTTCAGTCGTAACACACGCTTGGGCCGGGCGAGTCAGCGACGTGTCAGGCGTTCCGTGCCGATCTTGGTGCCGCCCGTGTAGGTCCAAGCACCCAGCCAGCCGTCGCCGTCCTTGCCGTAGACGGCAATGCCGGTAGAGCTGCCCGAGCGGTATGCAACGGCAAAGAAGTTCTCGTTGCCGACGGCGGTGCCGACGAACTTCTCGCGCGCGATCACCCAGGTGACCTTGAAGGCGTCGCCCTGCGGCTCGATCACCGCCACACCCGAGTAGCCGCCGCCGTCGGGTCCGCGCCCCTCCACGGTGTATTGCCCGACCGGATCGGCATGCGCCGGGGCCAGCGTCAGGGCGCCGAACAGCAGCACCCCGGACAGGGACTTTCCGGTCATGCGGACTGCGGATGCAAACGGGCTCTTCATGGCAGTTCCCCCTCGCGGTTGCCTCGGGCCGTCGGAATCGCGCCGAGCGTCAGCCGGGCCGGAAGCGTCGCGCGAACCGGATCGGTATGCAATCGCGGCGCTTGCCGGAAATCCGCTGTCGGCCGGATTCACGTCCCGTTGAGGCTGCCGCAAGGATGTCGGCCGGCCGGGCCGTCCTGCAAACCCGATGGCAAGGCGCGGAATGGTAGCGGCATCGGGTGGAGGCCCGCGCGGGCCGCCCGGCTATCCCATGGAGTCAGCATGTCGTTGCGCCATCGCCTTCTCGCGTTTGCGGCCTTCCTCGCCACGGCGGCGATTGTCGCGGCCATCGCCTGGCGCGGCCTGCACGAGCCGGCCGACACCAACAGCTTCACGCTGCTGGCCGACGCCTTCCTGAACGGCCGGTTCGACTTCAAGGGCTGCTACGATTTCGAATGCGTGCGCTCGGGCGGCAAGACCTACCTGATCCAGCCGCCGTTCCCGGCGGTCCTGTCGATGCCGCTGGTCGCCGCCTTCGGACTGCACGTCCACTACTACATCTTCTTTGCTGCGGCGCTGACGGCGCTGACGCTTCTCGTCTGGTGGCGCGTCTTCATGCGCCTCGGCACCGAACCGGCGACCGCCGGCTGGCTGCTGGTCGCCATCTTCGCCTCCACGCCGCTCGCCTATTCGGTCGTCCGCTCGGATGGCGTGTGGCTGTTCGCCCATGTGGTCGGCTTCCTGATGGCCTCGCTCGCGGTCCACGAGGCGCTGGCGGGCCGGGTGGTGATGGCCGGTCTCGCCCTCGGCTGTGCCTTCCTCAGCCGGCAGATGACGCTGTTCATGTTCCCCTTCGTCTTCGCCATCGCGCTGACCGTCCAGGCGCGGCTGCTGCCGCCCTCGCGCGAGACGATCGTCAAGGGCCTGAAGATGGGGCTGGCCTTCTCGCTCGCCGTCGTCTTCTACCTCTTCTACAACTGGTCGCGCTTCGGCCTGCCGATGGAGACCGGCCACAACATCCTGGCCGCCCAGGCCGCGACCAGCCCCGACATCACGCCGCTGGTCTACCGCCTGCGCGACATCGGCGTCTTCTCGAAGGACTACGTGGTCTTTAATTTCTTCTACATGTTCCTGCAGGGCTTCCATGCCCAGTTCACCGGCCCGACCATGCTGAAGCTGGAGGGGCTCGACCCGTTCGGCGCCTCGTTCCTGGCGGCGAGCCCGTTCCTGCTGTTCCTGTTCTTCTGCCCACGCGACCGCACCATCTGGTTCGGCGCGCTGGCCGTATTGCCGGTGGTGCTGTGGCTGCTGTTCTACCATTCGAACGGGTTCAAGCAGTATAACGGCATCCGCTACATGCTCGACTTCCTGCCCGTGCTGATGGTCTTCCTGGCGCGCGCGGTGCGGCCCGAGTTGCGCCCGGCCTTCGGACTGCTGGTCACCTGGGGCGTTCTGCTCAACCTCGCCACCATCGGTGTGCTCGCCGTCACGCGCGGCTGATTTTTGTACGAGGAATTACAGGCGCGCGTCGGCTGCCCCCTTGCGGTCTGGCGCGACCTCGGCTCCGATGGCGGTCCCGAACGACAAGAAACTCGGAAACGCCTCATGAGCGACTATGTCATCCTGGATCCGCGCTTCAACGCCCTGATCATCGGCCATGTGAAGCTCGAGAAGCTCTATACCGGCTGCCGCTGGGCGGAGGGGCCGGTCTATGTCCCGCTGTCGCGGCAGCTGATCTGGTCCGACATCCCGAACGACCGGCTGATGCGCTACGACGAGGCCGACGGCTCGGTCGCGGTGTTCCAGACCCCGTGCGGCTATCACAACGGCCACACGCTCGATCACGAGGGCCGGGTAATCGCCTGCGAGCATGGCGGCCGGCGCGTGTCACGGCTCGGCCATGACGGCCGCTGGACCGCGCTCGCGACCCACTACCAGGGCAAGCGGCTGAACTCGCCGAATGACGCGGTGGTCAAGTCGGACGGTTCGATCTGGTTCACCGATCCGAGCTACGGCATCGACACCAACTACGAAGGTTTCCAGGCCGAGCCCGAGATCGGCGGCTGCTACGTCTACCGCCTCGATCCGGCGACCGGCGACGTGACCGCCGTGATCACCGACATGGTGCGCCCGAACGGGCTCGCCTTCTCGCCCGACGAGACGATCCTCTATGTCGCCGACACCGGTGCGACCCATGTTCCCGGCCATCCGGCCGAGATCCGCGCCTATACGGTCGCGGCGGACGGCCATTCGGTCGTCGCGGGCTCGGGCCGGCGCTTCTCGCTGTGCGGCTTCGGCCTCTATGACGGCTTCCGGGTCGACCGGGGCGGCCATATCTGGACCTCGACCGGCAACGGCGTCGACTGCTACCACCCGGACGGCACGCTGCTCGGCCAAATCCCGATCCCCGAACTGGTCTCCAACGTTGCCTTCGGTGGTCCCAAGCGCAACCGCCTCTACATCACCGCCCAGACCTCGCTCTACTCCATCTTCCTGAACGCCCACCCGGCCGGTTGGCAAGGGTAACGGGGCGATCCGGCGGTGGCTTGATTGGGGCATTGACCGTCTCTTGCGCCGGGCGACGATGCTTGGGAGGGCCAGCGCGTGATCCAGTCAGCGTTTGTGCAATCCCTCAACGGGTTAAGCCCTTCTCCCTCCGCAGGGGGCGAAGGGGAAGGAGACGGGGGGTGGGGCGTCGATTTCCTCGATCCCTCAACGCGTTACCCCTTCGCCCCCCAAGGGGGGAGAAGGTGCCCGAAGGGCGGATGAGGGGGGCGATCGAGCGGATATATGCCGAAGTGGCGGTCCAGTCGCCGGCCCTGCCAACCCGGACCGCCGGCTTTTCGCTATGCGGCAGCATCCAGGCCCCCTCATCCGGCCTTCGGCCACCTTCTCCCCCCCTTTCGGGGGCGAAGGGGAAGGGGGCGCAGGATCGCGGGGGCTGTTCGGCCGGCGCGCCGGCCCCCCATCAGGCCCGGTCGCCAACGGCGGCGGGGGGCGCCGAGGCACCCGTCAACGCGCCGGATCGTCAGGCGGCCCTTCCGGACGGCACCGCGTAGGGCGACAGACTGCGCTTCAGGAAGCGGCCGTCGGTCTTGGCGCCGAGGATCCGACCTTCCTCGCAGACGACGGCGCCGCGCAGGATGGTCATGACCGGCCAACCGGTTACGGCGAGACCTTCATACGGCGTATAATCCGAGTTGTGGTGCATCAGCGACTGGCTGATGGTCTCCCGGCGGTTCGGGTCCCAGAGCACGATGTCGGCATCGAAGCCGACGCCGATCGAGCCCTTGTGGGGGTAGAGGCCGTAGATCTTGGCGTGGTTGGTCGAGGTCAGCGCGACGAACTCGTTGACGGTGATGCGGCCCTCGGCGACGCCCTTGGAATAGAGGATCGGCAGGCGGGTCTCGACGCCCGGGATGCCGTTCGGCACCCACCGGAAAGAGGTGCGCGCCTTGGGGTTCAGCTTGCCCTGGCTGCCCTCGTAGAAGAACGGGCAGTGATCCGACGAGAAGGTCTGGAACACACCGCCGCGGATGCCCTCCCAGATCGCCTCCCAGGAGGCATGGTCGCGCGGGGGCGGCGAGCAGACATACTTGCCGCCGGTCTCGTCCATGTTGAGACCCTTGAGGTCGTCGGCGGTCAGCGCGACATATTGCGGGCAGGTCTCGCCATAGACCTTGAGGCCCTTCTGCTGCGCCCAGCGGATCTGCTCCATCGGCTCGCGCCCGGAGACGTGGACGATCATGATCGGCACGTCGAGCAGTTCGCCATGGCTGATCGCCCGGTGGGTCGCCTCGCGCTCGACCACCTGCGGGCGCGACACGGCGTGATAGTAGGGCGCCGTCTTGCCGGCGGCTTCCAGCCGCTCGGTCATGAACTTGATCGAGTCGTAGCCCTCGCAATGGACCATGACCAGCGCGCCGCAGCCGCGCGCGCAATCGAACACCTCGAGCAGCTGCCGGTCGTTCAGCACCAGGTCGTCATAGGTCATGAAGACCTTGAACGACGAATAGCCGTCCTCGACCAGCGACGGCAGTTCCTGGCCGAGCACGGTCGGGGAGGGGTCGGAGATGATCAGGTGGAAGCCGTAGTCGCAGTAGGATTGCCCGTCGGCTTGCCTGTGATAGTCCATCACCGAGGCCCGGAGCGAGGCGCCGCGCGGCTGCAGGGCGAAGGGCAGGAGCGTGGTGTTGCCGCCCGCGATCGCCGAGCGGGTGCCGGTCTCGAAGCCGTCCGCCATGGCCGGGCCGCCGAAGGCCGGCTGGGCGAGATGGACATGGCTGTCGATGCCGCCGGGCATGACCAGCAGTCCGGCCGCGTCGATGGTCTTCGCGCCGCCGGTCAGCGCCTCGGCCAACGCGACGATCTTGCCGCCGCGAATGCCGACATCGGCGCGCATGGTGTCGGCGGCGGTGACCACCGTGCCGCCGCGGATGACGAGATCGTAGTCGCTCATGGTCTGCTCCCAGGGGCGCGGCGGGGCGCCGTCAGCCCAGTTCGAAGGTGGTGATGCCGAAGATGCGGGACAGCGGCAGGCCGGGATCGGCGCCGCGATACATGCGTGCCGTCTCGAAGACCGGCACCAGTCCGTGCCGCTCGGCGAGCGCGACCGCCGCCGCATTCGGCGCGGGCGTGTCGAGCGCGATGGTCGCGCCGTCGGCCTCCGCGGCGAGGGCCAGGAACAGGGCCTCCGCGCCGGCCGCGTCGTCGGCGAAGAGCGGGCCGATCTTGTAGCCGGTGCGGCAGGGGCGGATCGTGCCATATCCGGCGAGCCGGCCGTCCTCGACCAGGTGGCGGGTGACGCGACCCGCCGAGCCGTCGGTCCAGGCGGCGAGGAAGCCGGGCCGGTCGAAGCCGAAGGCTGCCCGGTCATAGGCCACGAGTGCCGCGCGATCGTCCGGGCCGGGCGCGCGGATGCGCGGATCGGCTGGAGCAGGGGCGGCGACGATACCGGCGTGGCGGATGGAGCGGTGGGCGAGGACGAAGCCCGACTTCGCATAGTTTGCCTGCTGGGCGACGACGCCGTCGAGGCCGACCGTGCGGTCGCCGAGCCGCGCCATGCCCGCCGTCCAGGTCGCCCAGCCGAAACCGCGGCCGCGGAACTCCGGCCGGCAGATATAGAAGCCGAGAAAGCCGTAGGCCGGGCCATAGGTCACGACCGAGATGCAGGCGACCGGTTCGCCGTCGAGGCGGGCGAGGAGGAAGCCGCCTGGATCGGCGGCGAGGAAGGGCGCGGCATCGCCGAGCCCGGGATTCCAGCCCTCGGCCGCCGCCCACTCGGCCATCACGGCGAGCCCGGCGGCGTCCGCGGGCGCGATCGCGAGCCCGGTCACGCGCCGTCCCCCGCCGCGCCGCCCCCGACCGCAAACGGGGCGAAGATGCCGACATAGGGCTTCGGCGGCGGCGGCGCATAGCCGCCGAGCTTGGATGTCCTCACGCCGAGCCGGACCAGGCTTTCCGCGAGCGTCACGGCGGCGGCGACGCCGTCGATCACCGGCAGGCCGTGCTTGGCGGACAGGTCGGCGGCGAGATCGGCCATGCCGGCGCAGCCGAGCACGATCGCCTCGGCATGGTCGTCGCGCTTGGCCGCCTCGATCTCGGCGGAGATGCGCTCGACGCCGCCGGACGCCGGATCCTCGAGCGCCAGCACCGGAATGCCGGCCGCGCGCACCTTGGCGCAGCGCGTGGCGAGGCCGTAGCGGACCAGATTGTGCTCCATCACCGGGATGGCCAGCGCCAGCGTGGTGACGACGGCGAACTTGCCGGCGACGAGGCTCGCGACATGGTAGGCGGCCTCGCCGATGCCGATCACCGGCGCCCGGGCCAACTGGCGGGCGGCATCGAGGCCGGTATCGTCGAAGCAGGCGATGACATGGGCATCCGCGCCGAGCGCCTCGGCCTCGCGGATGCGCGCCAGCATGCCCGGAATGGCGTAGGCCTCGTCGTAATAGCCCTCAATCGAGACCGGCCCCATCACTGGCTGGGTGGCACTGATCTGCGTCCCCGGTGAGGCGACGGCGCGCGCGGCATGATCGATCTTGTCGGTGAAGGAGCGGCTGGTATTCGGATTGACGACGTGGATCAGCATCAGACGAGCCCCGAACCGGCATCGGATCCCTGCCGCTCCTGCCGCTTCTGCAGCAGACGGATGGCATAGAGCGCGGCGAAGATGACCAGGAAGGAGACCGCGCTCGTGACCGTGCCGAGGGCGTAGATGTCCGGCTTGGTGACCGTGGTGGTCAAGCCCTGCAATTCGAGGGGCAGGGTGTTGACCGAGCCGATCGCCTGGCTGGAGCGGGCGAGTTCGTCCCACGACAGGGTGAAGCCGAACAGCCCGATGCCGACCACGGAGGGGAGGATGATCGGCAGCACGACATGCCGGAAGGTCTGCCAGGGCGTGGCGCCGAGGTCGCGCGCGGCCTCTTCCAGGCGGCCGTCAAAGCGGTTGAAGATGGCGAACATGATCAAGAGGCCGAAGGGCAGCGTCCAGGTCAGATGCGCGCCGAGCCCGGAGGTGAACAGGCCCATGCCGGTGGTCCACTCCTCGGCGAGCTTCGCAAAGCCCCAGTCGGCGGCATGCAGCTTGACGGCGTCGTCGAGCACGCGGAATTCGAGCGCGATGCCGAGCGAGGTGATGATCGAGGGCACGATCAGGCTGGCGATGGCGGTGTAGAACAGGAAAGCGGAGCCCGCGAAGCGCTTGCGGAAGGCCATGCCGGCGGCGACCGAGAACACCACGGTGATCATCATCACGACCAGGCCGAGCTTCAGCGAGCGCCAGAAGGCCGCGCCGATGTCGACGATGCCGCCGCCGCCGAACAGCTTGGCGAACCAGGTCAACGAGACGCCGTTCATCGGGAAGGTCAGCCCGCCCTCCGGCCCCTGGAAGGAGAGCACGTAGATGGCCAGCATCGGCCCGTAGAGAAACAGCACGTAGAGCGTGAAGACGAAAGCCAGGATGTAGAAGCTCAGCGGACGGCCTTCGCGCAGCATGTCACAGCTCCTTGCGCACGTCGACCAGCCGCGACAGCATCGCGATGATCATGAAGGTGATCCCGAGCAGGATGACCGCGTTGGCGGCGGCGGCCGGGAACTGCAGCGCATTGAGGCGCGTCTCGATGATCTTGCCGGCGGCGGCGATCTGCTGCCCGCCCATGACGCCGATGGTGACGAAGTCGCCCATCACGATGGTGATGACGAAGATCGAGCCGATCACGATGCCGGGCTTGGCGAGCGGGATGATCACGTTGGTCAGCGTCTGGAAGCCGGTCGCGCCGGCATCGTAGGCGGCCTCGATCAGCCGCTTGTCGATGCGGATCATCGAATTGAAGATCGGCACGACCATGAAGAAGGTGAACAGGTGGACCAGCGCCAGGACCACGGCGAACTCTGAATAGAGCAGCCATTCCAGCGGCTTGTCGATCACGCCGGCCTTGACGAGGCCGGAATTGACCAGCCCGTTGCGCCCCAGGAGCGGGATCCACGCGATCATGCGGATCACGTTCGAGGTCCAAAACGGGATCGTGCAGATCAGCGACAGGGCGATCTGCCAGGTTTTGGAGCGGATGTGGAAGGCCAGGAAATAGGCGACGGTGAAGCCGATCACCAGCGTGATCAGCCAGACCAGGAAGCACAGCTTCAGCGTCTTCAGGTAGGTCTTGAGGATGGTGCACAGGTCGGGAAGCTGCGCGAGACAGCCCTCGAAGGTCTCAACATAGCCGCGCGTCGTGAAGCTCGGGATCATCTCGTATTCGTTGTAGTCCCAGAAACTCACGATGATCACGAAAGCGAGCGGGACCAGGAAGAACACGAGGAAGACGAGCATCATCGGCCCGGCCTGGAGCCAGGCGACGAATTGCGAGGGTTTGTCTCTGAGCGCCATCGGGGCTCCACGCGGGCTGCGGGGGAAGGCGCGGCTCCGGGATCGGAGCCGCGCCGGAGGTCGCTGGCGGATTCAGGCGGTCAGGCCGCGATGAACTCGTTCCACTTGCGAACCATGTAGTCGTTCTCGTCCATGACCGCGTTCCAGCAGGCGACCGAGCCCATGCGGTCGTCGTAGGAACCGCCATCGCGGATCGCACCGGCCTTTTCGAGCAGCGAGCCGTCGGGGGCCTTGATGTCCTTCTCGGCCGCCTTGCCTTCCATCCAATAGGCCCATTCGTAGGGTTCCATATTGGCCTTGGCGGTCGACAGCACGGCCGAATAGTAGCCCTGGCGGTTGAGATAGGCGCCCGCCCAGCCCGACAGGAACCAGTTGACGAACTCGTAGGCCCATTCGAGCTTCTTGCCCGAGACGCCCTTGGAGACGCAGAAACCCGACGCCCAGGAGCGGTAGCCTTCCTTCAGCGGCTGGAACACGCAGGGGATGCCCATCGAGCGGACCTTGGTCACCGCCGGCGACCACATCGACTGGATCACGGTCTCGCCCGAGGCCATCAGGTTGACCGACTCGTTGAAGTCCTTCCAGAAGGCGCGGAACTGGCCGGACTTCTTGGCCTCGGTCAGGATCTTCATGGTCAGGTCGATCTCGGCCTTGGTCATGTTGCCCTTGTCGGCATACTTGTACTGGCCGGTGGCTTCCACAACCATCGCCGCATCCATGATGCCGATCGACGGGATGTTGAGGATCGAAGCCTTGCCCTTGAATTCCGGGTTCAGCAGTTCGGCCCAGGACGAGATCGGGCGCTTGATCAGGTCGGGGCGGATGCCGAGCGTGTCGGCGTTGTAGACCGTCGGGATCAGGGTGACGAATTCGGTCGGGCTCTTGGCGAAGGTTTTGGAGTCCTTGCCTTCGAGATAGAGCACTTTCCAGGGCGCGGTGCCCTGATCGCCGATCTTCTTGCCGGAGGGCAGTTGGCCCTTCGTAAAGACGGGCGTGATATTATTGAATTCCTTGATCTTCTTGGCGTCGAGCGCCAGGATGTTGCCCGACGGGACCAGCTTCTTGAGCGAGAAATACTCAGTATCGAGCACGTCGAACGAGTTCGGCTGGGTCACGACGCGCTTGGTCACGTCGTCGGTCGTGACCGTGATGTATTCGATCTTGATGCCCGTGTCGGCGAGGCACTTCTTGGAAATCTCGTCGCCGGCATTGACGGCGGTGCCGAGATAGCGAAGCACCTTGGCTTCCTGGCTCATCACATACGGGAAGCCCGTTATGGCGCCCGATCCGGCGGCGAGGCCGGCACCGGCCGCGGCGCCCTTGAGCAGCGTGCGCCGGCTGAGGCCCGACTTGGTGGTGTCTTCCGTCATGGTTGCAGTCTCCCCTTTGGTCTTCGCAGACTGATTAGGACTGTTCATTCGAGCGGATGGGCGAGGGCGGGTGCCCAGGTCGCCACGACGCTCGCGCCGACCGTCTGCGGGTCGGCATCGAAAGCGGCCTCCGGCACCTGCGCGACGAGATCGTTGCCATCTCCCGTGGCGACGTTCACCTGCACGTAGGTGCCCTGGTATTCGACTTCGGTGACCGTGCCGGCCAACATCGGTCCGTCGACGGCGACGCCCGGCCGGACCAGCGTCAGCCGGTCCGTGCGGACGGCGAGCTTGCGGCCGTCGAGCGCGACCACGTTGTGCCCGCCGATGAAGCGGGCGACGAACTCGGTGCGCGGCTTGTTGAAGATCTCGCGCGGCGTGCCCTGCTGCTCGATCCGGCCGTTGTTCATCAGCACGACCAAGTCGGACAGCGCCATCGCCTCCTCCTGACCGTGGGTGACGTGGATGAAGGAGATGCCGAGCTCGCGCTGCATCTGCTTCAGTTCGGCGCGCATGCGGATGCGCAGGAACGGATCGAGGGCCGAAAGCGGCTCGTCGAGCAGCAGGATTTGCGGTTCGGTGATCAGGGCCCGGGCGAGCGCGACGCGCTGCTGCTGGCCGCCCGACAACTGGGCCGGCAGCCGGCCCGCATAGGCGCCCATGGCGACCAGATCGAGCAGCGCCCTGGCCTTGGCGTGCCGCTCCGTCTTCTCGACGCCGCGCATCTTGAGCGCGAAGGCGACGTTGTCTATCACGGTAAGATGCGGGAACAGCGCGTAGGACTGGAACATCATCGCCGTGCCGCGCCGCGCCGGCGGCAGGTCGGTGACATTGTGGGCGCCGAGGATGATGTCGCCCTCCGAGGCCGCCTCGTGGCCGGCAACCATGCGCAATGTCGAGGTCTTGCCGCATCCGGACGGGCCGAGCAGGCAGCAATAGGTTCCGGCGGGGATCTTGAGGTCGACCGCCTCGACGGCGACGGTGGCGCCGTAGCGCTTCGTGACCTGGACCAGTTCCAGTGCCGCCGGTTGGGCCATGCCGCCGTTGCTCCCGCTCTTCGCCTGGCCGGTCGGACCGGCCGTGGGAAGCTCGCAAGGCCTGTGCCAGACGGGTCCGGGCCGCCCGGCCTGCGGGGGCGCCCTGAAATGCCGCTCTTTGCATCCCGACCGCCGGTCCGGTCGAAACCGGAATTGCCTAGGATCCAGGCAGTGTGGACACAGTTTGCGCGGCGATCGTATACGATCCAGGCGCCGTTTCGAAGCCCGCTGACGTTAGACTGAGTGGCGAGAGGTCGAAACCGGAGCGACCGCGCCGATGACGGCCGGGGACGAGGATGGGGCGCCGCCGCAGGCGCCGGGATCGGGAGCGCCGGCGGCGCCGCGGGCGGATCGGCTGTCCGTGTCCCGCACGGCGGAGGACCGCGCCGGCCGCATCCGCACCGGGATCGTCACCGCGATCCTGGAGCAGAGGCTTCACCCCGGCACCAAGCTTGGCGAGGACGAGATCGGCGCGGTTTACGGCGCCAGCCGCACCATCGTGCGTGCAGCCCTGCAGGCTCTGGCCCACGAAGGCATCGTGGTGATCGAGAAGAACCGCGGCGCCTTCGTGGCGCGGCCGAGCCCCGAGGAGGCTCGCGAGGTGTTCGAAGCCCGCCGCCTGATTGAGACCGCGATCGCCGGGCGGGCGGCTCTGCGCTACACGCCGGATTGGGGCGCGGCGCTCGATCGCCATCTCGCAGAAGAGCGTGCCGCGCTCGCCCGCGGCGACGATCGTGCGGCCATCCGCCTCAGCGGCGAATTCCACGGCCTCGTCGCCGCACTGGCTGGCCACGGAATCTTCCAGTCCCTGCTGGCCGAACTGATCGCCCGGTCCTCCCTCATCATCCTGCTCTATCGCAGTCGCCGTGCCCAGTTCTGCGGCAGCGACCACCATGCCGCCATCGCCGAGGCGATCCGCCGGGGTGACGGCAGTTTGGCCGGTCGGTTGATGGGCGAGCATCTGATCGAGATCGAAGCCGGTCTCGATCTCAAGGGCGACGCGGAACCCGAACGCAGTCTCGCCGACATCCTGCGCGGCTGACCCCGCGGCCCGGCCCGACCGACCCCGGTATCCTCCCGCCATTTTGCGCGCTCAACCGCCTTGCTTTCCGCAAGTGCGAACATAACTGTCGTCGGCGGCCGTTGCGCCGCTCCCGATCAAGGATCTGTTTCATGACCGCAGACGCGCTTTTCTCGCCCGTAAAGTTCGGAAGTATCGAACTTAAGAACCGCATCGTGCTCGCGCCCCTGACGCGCAACCGGGCGGCTCCGGGCAACCTGCCTTCGACGCTCGCCGCCACCTACTATTCCCAGCGCGCTTCCGGCGGGCTGGTGATCACCGAGGCGACCCAGGCGACCGAGGATGGGCAGGGCTATCCCGACACCCCCGGCCTCCATTCCGACGCCCAGGTTGCGGCCTGGAAGGTGGTGACCGATGCGGTCCATGCCGCGGGCGGCAGGATCGTCGTCCAGCTCTGGCATACCGGCCGCATCTCGCATTCGGTGTTCCGTCCCGACGGGCTGCCGCCGCTCGCGCCGTCCGCCATCGCGCCGGCCGGCGCCGTCTATCTGCCGGGGTGGCAGAAGGCGGCCTTCGAGACCCCGCGCGAAATGACCCAGGCCGATATCGACCGCGTCGTCGACGGCTGGCGCACGGCCGCCGCCAATGCCCGCCGGGCCGGCTTCGACGGCGTCGAGGTCCATGCCGCCAACGGCTACCTGATCGACCAGTTCCTGCGCGACGGCGCCAACAAGCGCACCGACGGCTATGGCGGCCCGATCGAGAACCGGGTCCGGTTCCTCAAGGAGGCGGTCGCGGCCGCGGTCGCCGGCTGGGGTTCGGGAGACGGCGTCGGCGTGCGCCTGTCGCCGCACAATCCCTATAACGACATGCAGGATTCCGACCCGGCCACGACCTTCACGGCGGCCGCCGCGGCGCTGAAGCCGTTCGGCCTCGCCTATCTGCATGTCCTCGAGCCGGTCGGCACCAGCCCGGCCCTGGCGCCGGCCATGAAGGCCGCGTCCGGCCTGCCGCTGATCGTCAATGGCGGCTACGGGGCGGAAACCGGCGCGGCCGCGATCGCCGAGGGGACGATCGACGCGATCGCCTACGGCACCCTGTTCCTGGCCAATCCGGACCTGCCCGCCCGCTTCGCCGCCGGCGCGCCGCTGAATACGCCGAACCCGAAGACCTTCTACGGCGGCACCGAGGTTGGCTACACCGACTATCCGGCACTGGCGTCCTGATCGTCACAGGCGCCGCCACGGCCGCTTGCCAGTCCGGCAGCCGCGGCCGTGCGGGCTGCGATCAGCAATTGGTGATCCCGGCCGGCGCCATCGGCGCCGTCCGGAGATTGCGTCCGGCCCTCCGGGTCCCTAGATCTTGGCACCGAAACAGAGGAGGGGCCTCATGGATACCCGCGTCTATCCGGTCACGCGCACCGACGACGAGTGGCGCAAGGTGCTGACGGCGGAGCAGTACCAGGTGATGCGCCGGCACGGCACCGAGCGGCCGGGCAGTTGCGCTCTGCTGCACGAGAAGCGCGCCGGCACCTTCGCCTGCGCCGGATGCGACCAGCCGCTGTTCCGCGCGGATGTGAAGTTCGAGAGCGGCACCGGCTGGCCGAGCTTCAACGATCCCGTGCCGGGCTCCGTCGAGACGACGACCGACCGCAGCTACGGCATGGTGCGGACCGAAGTCCATTGCAGCCGCTGCGGCTCCCATCTCGGCCATGTCTTCGACGATGGCCCGCCGCCGACCTATCAGCGCTACTGCATCAACGGCGTGGCGCTGAACTTCACGCCGGCGTCCTGAGCGCGGCCCGCCTGGGGCGACGGTCGAAACCGGCCGCCGGCTTGCGTGCATTGCCATGACGGACAGCTTGCCCCTCGTCCGCCCGAAGTGGCGGGTACGCATTGCCGGACTGCATGGCAAGGGCTGTCCGTGTTGCTGCGGACAGGCTAAACGGGAGGCGACCGGAATCGAGGGGATTCCGGTCGGGGCGTTTCGAGGGCGGGCGATGGTGGCCATCCGCCGTGCCGTGCCGAAATGCCTGCCTCGACCAGGAGCGGGCTCGCCCGAGCCCGTCGTTCGGCCCCGGCGGCGGATCCCGGACGGTTGGGATTCGCGGCCGGGGACGCTTTTCCGGAGCAGCAGACTTGTCCCAGCCGACGAGCGAATCCGATTTCGATCCGAGCGAACACGGCTGGGAAATAGTGCAGCAGGACGGCTATGAGGCTCTCGTCGGCCCGTTCTGGACGTGCCACGACCAGGGCGCCTTACGGGTCGCCCTGAAGACCCGTACAGAGCACCGCAATCGCAACGGCGCCGTCCATGGCGGGGTGATCCTGTCGCTTGCCGATCAGGGGCTGGGTCTCGCGGTGCTGGAGGCGACCGGCGGTCTGAAGCAGGCGACCATCCAGCTCGACCTTCACTTCGTCGCGGCGACGCGCCCCGGTCAATTCGTGGTCTGCATCCCGAAGGTCGACCGGGTCACCTCCGGCGTCGCCTTCGTGCGCGGCGAACTCAAGGTCGGGGACCGTCTGGTCGCGACCGCCGAGGGAATCTGGAAATATGTCGAGGCCAGGCGGTAGGCGGGACAGCTGACGCGGTCACGCGCCGAGCGCGTCGAGATGGCGACGCAGAGCCGAGAGACCGCGTGAAAGTTCGTTGCGCGCCTGGGGTTCCAGACCGCCGATCAGGCCGACGACCCAGTCTTCGTGACTGGCGGCCATGGCCAGGAAACGGGCACGGCCTTCCGCGGTGAGGCGGATGACGGTGGTGCGCCGATCCTCGGCACGGGTTTCGCGCGTGACGAAGCCTTCCTCCACGAGCCGGTCGACGAGGCTGGTGATGGCGCCGTTGGTGACCATCATGCGCCGGGACGCGTCGGTCATGGTCAGGCCGTCGGGGGCCCTTTCGAGTTGGGCGAGCAGATCGAAGCGGGCCAGCGAGATGCCGAATTCCTTGGTGATGCGGCTCGACAGGATCGACTCGATCCGGTTCGAGGCGCCGAGTAGGCGCAGCCAGACCCGCAGTTCGTCATGCGGCGTGCCTGCCGGGCGACCGTCCGGCACGGCCACCGGGGCCTGATACGATCCGTCGGCCGGGACGCCGGCAACCGATGCGGCAGCCGCGGCTTCGGGCCTCGTTTCGGCGGCGGAAGCGGAGCCTGTCTCCGATTTGGCGCGTCGCGGCCTCGCAGCCATGGTCGGGTCCCATCGTGCTTCGCAGGCGCGGCGCGGACGTCATTCCGATCGGACCGGGCCGCCTGGACTTGCCCGGAGCGAAAAAGACACTGCGATGCGCGTCGCAGGGACTGGACGAGACTCGCAAGCCGACCATTTCATACATCAAATATTGAACCCTGCAATGCAGCCCGCGCGCATGGGAGCCGCATGCGGAGGAGCACGGACCGGATTGACCGCATCCCTTCAGACCTCTATATTTTAATCCTAAACTAATTCGCCGGAATTCGGGGGCGAGGGCGTTTCCGGTCCGGCGGCCGTGGGAGAGGCTCATGCGCATCGTCTGCATCGGCGGAGGCCCGGCCGGGCTTTATTTCGGTCTTCTGATGAAGAAGCTCCAACCGGCCCATTCGGTCACGGTGGTCGAGCGCAACCGGCCCTATGACACGTTCGGTTGGGGCGTCGTCTTCTCCGACGCGACCATGGAGGCGATGCGGGTCTGGGATCCGGAAACCGCCACCGAGATCGAAGACGCCTTCAACCACTGGGACGACATCGAGCTGCTGTTCAAGGGGACGCGTCAGCGCACCTCCGGCCACGGCTTCGTCGGCATCGGCCGCAAGAAGCTGCTCAACATCCTGCAGAAGCGCTGCGAGGACCTGGGCGTCGAACTGGTCTTCGAGCGCGACGTGGACTCCGATCTCGAATTCCCCGATGCCGATCTGATCATCGCGTCGGACGGCATCAATTCGAAGATCCGCAACGCCTACGCGGATGTCTTCCAGCCCGATCTCGTCGTCCGCCCGAACCGCTACATCTGGCTCGGCACCGACAAGTCCTACGACGCCTTCACGTTCGACTTCCGCAAGACCGAGCACGGCTGGTTCCAGGCACATATCTACAAGTTCGACGACAAGACCTCGACCTTCATCGTCGAGACGACCGAAGACACCTTCAAGGCCCATGGCATCGAGGCCTTCGACCAGGACCAGTCGATCGCCTTCTGCGAGGATCTCTTCGCCGAGGTGCTCGACGGCTCCAAGCTGATGACCAATGCGCGCCATCTGCGTGGCTCGGCCTGGCTCAACTTCAATCGCCTCATCTGCGGCCGCTGGAGCCATTTCAACGGCAACAGCCATGTCGTGCTGATGGGCGACGCCGCGCACACCGCCCATTTCGCGATCGGCTCGGGCACCAAGCTGGCGATCGACGATGCGATCGAACTGACCCGCCAGTTCGAGGCTTTCGGTCACGAGCCGGATAAGATCCCCGCCGTGCTCGACGCCTATGAGGAAGTCCGCCGGGTCGACGTCGCTCGCATCCAGAATGCGGCGCGCAACGCGATGGAATGGTTCGAGGTGGTCGGCAGCCGCTATGCCGATACGCTGCCGCCCGAGCAGTTCATGTATTCCATGCTGACCCGCTCGCAGCGCATCAGCCACGAGAACCTGCGCCTGCGCGACAAGACCTGGCTCGAAGGCTACGAGCGCTGGTTCGCGCAGTCCTGTGGGCTGACGGTCGGCAACGGGCGGACGACGCCGCCCATGCTGACGCCGTTCCGCATCCGCGACCTGACCCTGCCGAACCGCATCGTGGTTTCGCCGATGGCCATGTATTCGGCGACCGACGGGCTGATCAACGACTTCCATATGGTCCATCTCGGCGCCCGTGCGCTCGGCGGCGCCGGGCTCATCTTCGGCGAGATGACCTGCGTGTCGCCCGATGCGCGCATCACCCCCGGCTGCCTGGGTCTGTGGAACGAAGAGCAGGCGGCGGGCTGGCGCCGGCTGGTCGACTTCGTGCATGGCCAGAGTGCCGCCAAGGTCGGCATCCAGATCGGTCATGCCGGCCGCAAGGGCGCCACCCGGCTCGCCTGGGAGGGCATCGACCAGCCGCTCGCCGAGGGCGGCTGGCCTCTCTATGCCCCGTCCGATCTGCCCTATCTGCCCGTCAGCCAGACCCCGCGCGCCATGACGCGCGCCGACATGGACCGCGTGCTGGCCGATTTCGTCCGCGCCACCGAACTCGCCGCCACGACCGGCGCCGACCTCCTCGAACTGCATTGTGCGCACGGCTATCTTCTGTCCGGCTTCCTGTCCCCGGTCACCAACCGGCGCACGGACTCGTATGGCGGCAGCCACGAGAATTGTGCCCGCTTCCCGCTCGAAGTGTTCCGGGCGGTGCGCGCGGCGTGGCCGGCGGAGAAGCCGATCTCCGTGCGCCTGTCCTGTCACGACTGGGTCGACGGCGGCAACACGCCCGAGGATGCGGCGATCTATGCCCGCATGTTCAAGGAGGCCGGCGCCGATCTGATCGACTGCTCGTCCGGCCAGGTCACCAAGGAGGAGAAGCCGGTCTATGGCCGGCTCTGGCAGACGCCCTTCTCCGACAAGATCCGCAACGAGATCGGCATCCCGACCATCGCGGTCGGCGCCATCTCGGAGGCCGACCACGCCAATTCGATCATCGCGGCCGGCCGCGCCGATCTCTGCGCCGTGGCCCGCCCGCATCTCGCCGACCCGGCCTGGACCCTGCACGAGGCCGCTCGCATCGGCATCAACGATGTGGCTTGGCCGAAGCAATACCGCTCTGCTAAGGGCCAGTACGAAAGCAACCTGGCCCGCGCCGCGGGCGTGAAGTGATGGCGCTGCCCACTCTCCGGTCGCTTTCCCCCGGATCCCGACCGTCCGTCGGGACCTGCTCGCGCCGGTCATCCGGCGCGCGCGCCTTGGATCGCGTCAGGATTGGCCAATCCCTCAGCGCATTCCCGGCCGGAGCGAAGCGTAGAACCGGGTTTCTGGCGTCGTCCACGCGCGTCGTGAATCGCGCTGGGGATGCTCAATCCCTCAACGCATTCCCGGCCGAAGCGCAGCGTAGAGCCGGGACCCACTCTGCGGCCGGTTCGCTGCAAAGTCGGTGCGAGACCCGGGCGCTGCAACCCGACATGCGCAGAGTGGGCCCCGGATCGGCGGGCCTGCGGCCCTTGTCCGGGGATGCGCTGGGGGATTGTGCAACTGAGGTCCAAAACGGGGATCTGGTTAGCGCCAATTTGATGGTGCGTGAGGATTCCTCGGTACGGGTTGACGCTTGCCATGGCGCAAAGGCCACCACGATCGCAACGATCGGAAAGGGACCCCGATGACGCTGCCCTTGGCGAACCGGCATGCCTTCATCACCGGCGCGGGATCGGGCATCGGCGCGGCCGCGGCGGTCGCGCTGGCGGCGGCCGGGGCGACCGTCACCCTGGCCGGCCGGCGCCTGGAACCGCTGCAGGCGGTGGCCGGGAGCCTCGGCGCCCGCGCCGGCGCGATCGTCACCCTCGACGTGACCGACGAGGCGGCGATCGCGGCGGCGGCCGAGCACGTCGAGGCGGCGCATGGGCCGGTCGACATTCTGGTCGCCAATGCCGGTGCGGCGGCCTCCGGGCCCTTCGACAAGACCGAACGGGCGACCTGGGATGCCATGCTGGCCGTCAACCTGACCGGCGTCTGGCTGACCACGCGTGCCTTCCTGCCCGGCATGGTGAAGCGCCGGTCGGGCCGCGTCATAGCGATCGCCTCAACCGCGGGGCTGGTCGGCTATCCCTATGTCGCCGCCTATGTGGCCGCCAAGCATGGCGTGGTCGGGCTGGTGCGCGCGCTGGCGCTGGAGGTCGCGCGCAAGGGCGTCACCGTCAACGCGGTCTGCCCGGGCTTCACCGACACGGAACTGATCGCCCAGTCGGTCGCCACCATCGTGGCCAAGACCGGCCGCAGCGCCGACGAAGCGCGGGCGGAACTGGCGAAATCGAACCCGATGGGTCGCCTGGTCACGCCCGGGGAGGTCGCCGACGCGATCCTCTGGCTCGCCGGATCCGGCGCCGCATCGATCAACGGACAGGCGATCGCGGTCGCCGGTGGGGAGGTGATGACCGGATGAGCGAACAATCGGCACTGGGGGCCATGCTGCGGCCGTTCAAGGACTATCAGGCGCGCCACTTCGTGTTCGATGCGCCGGGTGACGGCCGGGTCGCGACCATCCGGCTCAACCGGCCGGACAAGAAGAATCCGCTGACCTTCGACTCCTATGCCGAGCTGCGCGACCTGTTCCGCGACCTCGTCTATGCCTCCGACGTGCGCACGGTGGTGCTGACCGGCGAGGGCGGCAATTTCTGTTCCGGCGGCGACGTGTTCGAGATCATCGAGCCGCTGACCCGCATGGCCATGCCGGACCTGCTCGCCTTCACGCGCATGACCGGCGACGTGGTCAAGGCGATGCGCCGCTGCCCGCAGCCGATCATCGCCGCGGTCGACGGCATCTGCGCCGGTGCCGGCGCGATCCTGGCCATGGCGTCGGACCTGCGCTACGCGACGCCGGAGGCCAAGACCGCGTTCCTGTTCACCCGCGTCGGCCTCGCCGGCGCCGACATGGGTGCCTGCGGCTATCTCCCGCGCATCATCGGCCAGGGCCGGGCGGCCGAACTGCTGTTCACCGGCCGCGCCATGACGGCGGCCGAAGGCCATGCCTGGGGCTTCTACAACCGCCTCGTCCCGGCGGCGGAACTCGAGGCCGCGGCCGGGGACCTGGCCCGCTCGCTCGCCGACGGGCCGTGGTTCGCCCATGGCATCACCAAGACCATGATGAACCAGGAATGGGCCATGGGCATCGAGGAGATGATCGAATCGGAGGCCCAGGCCCAGGCCGTCTGCATGGCGACCGGCGATTTCCGCCGCGCCTTCGAGGCCTTCGCGGCCAAGCGCAAACCCGTCTTCGAGGGGAACTGACCATGGCCGAAGCCGCCCGCGCCGCGCGCGAAACCTCGCTCCTCGAAGTGCTGCAGCCGGAAGGCTGGGCGAAGCCGGTCGGCTATGCCAACGGCATCGCCGCCACCGGCCGCGTCGTCTTCGTTGGCGGACAGATCGGCTGGAACGGCCAGTGCCAGTTCGAGACCGACGATCTGGTCGGCCAGGTCCGCCAGACGCTGGAGAATGTCGTCGCGGTCGTCGCCGAGGCCGGCGGCGGGCCCGAGCACATCACCTCGATGACCTGGTATTTCGTCGACAAGCGCGACTATCTCGCCAACCTGAAGGGCATCGGCGAGGCCTACCGTGCCGTGATCGGCCGCCACTACCCGGCCATGGCCGCCGTCCAGGTCGTCGCCCTGATGGAGGACCGCGCCAAGGTCGAGATCCAGGCCCATGCGGTGATCCCGGAATAGCCGGCCGTCTCAGGCCCGCAACCGCCCGCGGCCGACGGGGCTGGGCAGCCCGGTCGGCCGTGTTGCGTCTCGGCGACCGTCAGCTCACTTCTGGATAGAGATCGTCCCAGTCCGGGTTCATCGCCTCGATGATGCGTACCTTGGCGTGGCGGTGCCGGCGGCGCAGGTCGCGCGCGAAGGCCATCGCGGCCTCGACGCGATCGAAGGCGGCGTACCAGACCAGCCGCTGCATGGCGTGGCCGAGCGAGAATCCCGCCGGCACGCGGGCCCGATGGTGATAGACGCGGCCGACAAGGTCCTCGGCCGTGCCGACGAAAAGGGCGCCGTCCGGGCGGCTGGCGAGAATGTAGACCCAGGCGTTCATGACGCCATTTCATGCCAGCCGCCGCCCCGGCCTCAAGCGCACCGAACCGCGCAGCGACAACCCGCCGCGGCAGGAGCGTCAGGGTTGGAACGGGATCGTCCGCCCGGGTTGCTTCGCCTGCTCCCGCGTGTAGGAAACGCCATGGACTTTGATGCCATGACCATCCAAAAGCGTGATGATGCCGCCGCGATTTGACAACGCAACCGGTTGCTTGACCTCGACAACTCGAGTGGCACCGGCAGCGATCATGCCGTCCAGCGGCATGGCGTTCTTTTGCTTGTCCTTGATCTGCCAGCCGGTGAGATCGATATCCCGGTCGGCGATGTTGAGAAGGGTGATGGTCTCGCGTTCGGGCGAATGGATGTCGTTCACCAGCGCTGCGACGATTCGGATGAGACCATCCGGGACATCGATGTTGGGAATGACATCCCGGTCGACAGGCGTATGGGGACGGTCCGGGTGTTCCGGATCATGACCGACAATCGGATGGCCGGTGGCATCGTCGGTATGCCATGCTTGGGTCTGGAACTTCAGAAAAATCGCAACCCATTGTCCAGTCTCGATAAACTGGAAAAGCAGGCCGCCGTCCTGCCATGGCCCGTTGTCTTCGGAGTGTCGACCGATCGGATTTCCTTGGTTCATGTGAATGTCGTGGATGCCGTTGCCAGGCAAGAAGCCGAAATAGCCATCCTCCTTCTGAGGTTCCGGTCCCCACCGATCACCAAAGGCATAGATCATAGCCGTTTCGTCGGACATCGCTCGCTGCACATAGGCGTCGATCTTGTCGTTGAGATCGTTGTCTGGTCCGTTGCTGGACAAGGGGAGGGGTTTCATCTCCCATGGTTGCATAAGGTTGCCGCGAATGAAGTCGAGGGCAATTCCGTCCGGCTTCGGTTCAGCAATATGAAAGCCCGCTTCCAGCGCGCCGAGGCGATCCGTAATCGGATGCTCGAATCGCGAGCGAACGAGAAACTCGACCTCGCTACCGTCCTGAGATCGCACATTGATCGCAATCCGATACTTGACTCCTTTCGCTGTCACCTCGATTTGGTAGTGAGGCTTGGCGCCTGTTGCCAGTCGGTTGCGTATCGGACGACCTTTCAAGCACCCGTACTTAAGAGCCATTGCAGTGTCCTCCCGAACTATGAATTGGATCGAATGTAGAGAATACTAGGCCCTGTTGACAAATGCCCGTATCCAGAGGCGGATGGCTGCGATCTGGACGAAGCCGAGGTAGCTGGCCGCG
>NZ_JAHHZF010000017.1 GCF_018729455.1 Prosthecodimorpha staleyi
CGGCCAGCTACCTCGGCTTCGTCCAGATCGCAGCCATCCGCCTCTGGATACGGGCATTTGTCAACAGGGCCTAGTTTCCTTGTGCATCCTCAGTGCCACAGCCTATTTCGTCTACGATCAAAAGGAACAATCGCGACTAGCCCGCGCACGTTCTATGATTGCCCCGGGCGATATAGACCTTATCGATATGCGCTTGGGAACCGATCCAATGCCCTATACCAATTTGCGGCAATTGACCGGGAATGTACGAAATCGCTCGCCTTACACATTGCAGAATCTCCGCCTTTTGCTGACGGCCCTCGATTGCCCGGAAGGGCTATGCGATGTGATCGGCGAGGCCGAGGTGGCGCTCTACGGACTGGACGTTCCCTCTCAACAAATTCGGGCACTGTCCGACAGCGTCTATTTCAGGAATATGCCGAAAGCCAAGCAATTCGCTTGGCGCTGGTCGATCAAGACGATTGAGGCGCGTACCGATTGAGCCCTCAAGATTCCTCTTCGTGCTTCGCCCTCATGGTAATTATATGCAGTTCTGAGGTGGACCATGAATCCGCGCCGAAATCCCTTTGACGGTATCCAACGCGGACCATGATCAACAGGTCTAGTTCTAGCCCGGACCATGTTCGGGGTTGATATGTTCCGCCCTAGTACCGCGTTCTGATTTTGGGCGAGCCTTTTGCCAGTCGCGCGTAGGCAGGGCACCTTTGTAGTTCTGATCCGTGACTCGCCACTCCGTCGCCATCCGTCCGTACCAGTGGCCAGGCTTCGTCTTGGCAATGAAGCCCGCCGCCTCAAGCTCCCTGAATGCCCGCGCAAGGGTTGCCTTACCCAATCCCAGCAGACTGGCCGCCTCTTCGTAGGCAAGTCGGAGTTCGCCGTTGTTGTTGGTCTTTCCATCGCCGCGAACGGTATATCGGCATCGCAGTTCGATGAGCACTTTGAGTGCCGGCCCGCTCAAGGCCCGAAACGCGGGATGCTTGGCTAGGGAATACGGAAGGAGCCAATAGGCCCCGTCCGGATTCTTGGAACGCCCTCTGGCATCATGCCGCCTCGGCATCATCACCCCCAAGGATTACGACAGGAGTGCGCAGGACGTAGCGGGCATGATTCCCCGCAAACGGCCCAGCGTGAGCCTCATAGATGGTTTCGATAGCAAGCCCACCTTGCCGAAGGCGATGAACATAGCTGGACCATCTTGGCCCGGGATGAGTGATCGGGGTGCACCCCCGATCCCCGGAGATAGCCAACTGGAGCAAGGCCCAGGCGTACCGCCCTCGTGCTGTCCGGGTGCCGGCCTCGCCGTTGGCGCGATAATGGATCTGCAGGACGGCTTTCATGAGTAAGCCCTCCCCTCAAGCCCGTTAGCCTCGCAGACAGCCATGGCCAGTTCCCGGCTCATTCCCCATCGCCCCATGAGATTGCCCGCCAGCCGCGTCGGTACGGTGCATCGAGGCAGGACAGTGTGGGGGGAGGGACAACCGAATAGACCCGACTGCAATTTGGGATGTGATTTGCGCGCACGACCGCGCGTTGATAGGATTGTCATGTCCTAAACTCCTGTTCTCTCGGAGATTGGATCGACCCCGGCTCGCTACGGAAAGCTACCAACTCGACCGCTGCGGCCGGGGTCTTGTCCTCATTCGGCATCTGACGTTGACCGCCGCCTGTGGCTGGCAAGCCATTCATCCAGGTCACGAACACTGTAGAGGACCCGCTTGATCGGCCGCGAATAGCGCGGGCCGCCTCCAGTAAGTCTAAGCTTCTCAAGCGTGGAGACGCCCAGACCGACATAGCCGGCCGCGTCAGCGGTGCCCATGTACTGATTGGTCGCGATATGCTGTGAATTCATATTACCTCCAGATTGGTCAATCCCGGCTCGGTCGCGCTTCGTTCCACGAATACGCTGGCGAACACTAGCCAAGATTGTGCCGGCGACTCCAGCCCCGCGCAACAAACGGCGGTGTACCGACGCAGCTTATCCACCGTTGCAGTAGATCGGAGGCTGCAAGTCACGTAATTTTCGCTTTAATATCAAATACTTATGAAGCAACTGCAAATTTTCTGTTTTACCTCATTTCAACTGAAATCAAAGCACAGCAGAACAGATCTGTTATCGGAGGAGAGCAGTCACTCTTGTTCGCCAGACCGAATCAGTACGATCGAATGAACTTCAGACACCCGCACTGACATTCTCTTCCTGCCTCAAGGGAGTCCTCCCAAGCCATGGGCCGGCACATGTGTGGAAGAGTTACAGCCCGTGGCCGCGCAGGCTTGCTCATGTAAAATGTCGCCCAACTCGACCCCCCGTCCGTCACCTGAATTTCAACAAGTTGTCCGCAGGCTTGCCCTCCATTGCCGAAGCAATCACGCTGCCGATCGTGTCGGAAGCCCGCTTAAGCGGGTCCGCATCTAAATGAGCGTAACGGGCAGTAGTGGCCGTGTGCGCATGGCCGAGAAGTTTTCCAACGATAGGCAGCCCAAGACCGCCGCCAGCCCCGATGCTTGCGAACGTGTGGCGGAGGTCGTGGAGTCGAATACCGTTGAGACCCGCCCTTTGTGCAACGACCGCCCACGGGCGCTTAAGGTCAGACCGGGGGCGTTCGCCATCCAAACCCGCGGTCCCGCCCGCGATGACGTATCCACCGATCCTTGGCAGTTCAGACAGCACACGGAGGGCGGGCGCATTCAGGATAATGGTCTTGCGGCCGGTCTTGCTATCAGGCAGCAGCAAGAGCCCTCGTTCGAAATCCACTTCACTCCAGCGCAGGCCGAGAATTTCACGCAGTCGCGCACCAGTGAAGATGAGCAGCCGGAGCGCGGCTGCCGCATGAGCGCCGATCGGCGTGGCCTGCCGAATTTTGGGGACGTGCTTCGTCTTCTTGGTCGTATCGATATCCCACGGGATGCCGACCGTTTCAGCCTCTCTGATGGCCTCGCCAAGTCGACTCAATTCCTCGGTCGTCAGAAAGCGTTCGCGACGGTGCTCTACGAAACGCTCTATGCGGCGTGCAGGATTGCAGTCGTCGGGCACCAGGCCGTGGCGAGCACCAAAGCCATACATGCTACCAATGATGGCTAGGACTCTATTTGCCTGTGCCGGGGTATGTCGCCAATCTAGATGTATCTGCGCTACGTCCGATCGCTTCAAATCTTTCGCTCGCTTCGCACCAATGGCAGGTACAACGATGCGACACAAAATATCTTCGTAATGCTCTTTGGTTCTAGACTTGCGCTTAGCCTCGACATGATCAGTCAGGAATATTTTGACCAGCTCTGCAACCGTTATGGCTTTTCGGCTTTCGACTTTGGCCGCCTGTGGATCATGTCCGACCTTAGTTTGCGAGCGCAGGGTATCAGCTTGTTTGCGTGCCTGATCCGGTGTGAAGTCGGAGATTGAGCCAATGGTTATGCGCTTCTTCGCTGCGCGCCTACCGCCGTCGCCAGCACGGTACTCGAAAATCCAAGACTTTTGCCCAGATGGGAACACGCGGAGACCAAACCCGCGAATTTCACTGTCGAAGACGACATAGCGACTCAACTTGGGTTCGGCCGCGTCCACGACACGCTTGGTAATCTTGACCGCCGCCATGCTGCCCACTCCCCACCGATAGCTGAGGCGCCAATCTTGGGTCGCCACCGGGTCGCCACGGCTAGGCGAAACTGCCGAACCCGACGGGAAACAGGATAGGGCAAAAACAGCAGAACATCAAAGGTTCTACGCTAATTCAGATGGTCACAGGATACCGCCTAAGCCTAATACCACCAGACTACGAATCTGGGGGTCAGAGGTTCGAATCCTTTCGGGCGCGCCATTTCCGATTTCTCGGTTTCGCACGGATTTTTCTTCAGACGTGGAGCCGTACTAGGAACCGGCCGGGTTCCGGTTCCCGAGGCTGCGCGCATATCGGCCGGGTGGCTGTCCGACATAGCGGGTGAAGGCGGTACTGAATGTGCTTGCCGACCCGTAGCCGACCCGCTCGGCGACCACGGCAATGCCGATTTCCTGTCGGCGCAGAAGATTCCTTGCCAGCGCCATGCGCCATGCCATCAGATACTCCATGGGCGGCACGCCGACATGGCGTACGAAGCGGTCAAAGAACGCGGAGCGGGAGAGGGCCGCCTTTCTGGCCAGATCGGCCATCGTCCAAGGACGCGCAGGATCGGAATGCATCTGTCTGATTGCCTCGGCCAGCCGGGCATCACCAAGGCCGCGCAGCAATCCCGCAGGGGCATCAGCAGTTTGCGTCAGCCGTAGCGCCTCCACGAGCAAGATCTCAACGAGCCGGGTGAGCACCAGGGAGCGCCCCGAACGATCCGACGCAGCCTCGTCGATCAGAAGCTTGACCAAAGTCGATAGTCTTTCCACACCGCCGACATGAATCAGATCCGGGAGGAGCGACAGGAGAAGGCCTGAGTCTTCGTTGGCGAAGATGAAATAGCCCCCCAGAATGCGAACATCTGCTGGGCCGTCCTGCCTGCCATGGCGAACCTCGCCGGTCGCCGCTGCCGCGACATGAGGATCCATGGACACGGGAGTGACGGGCTCGAAGCCCGACATCGTGAAACCCGGCGTCGTCGGCAGCAGAACGAAATCGCCCGCGTGGAGGTTCAACTCAGCCTGCCCATCGACGGCCAGACGGCAGGACCCTTCGATCATGATGGCGAAGCTGGGGTGGCCGAAATCGCCATAACGAACGCCCCAGCGTCCGGCGCCGCTGATGCCCTTGGTGAACACGGCCTGGGGTTGCAGCAGCCCTATGATGTCGGAGAGAGGATCGTTCATTTCTGGACGATAACAAATGAAATATGGACTTTCAATCGTAGTTGGTCCGGCCCGGGCGGGCTACCATGGCTTCATCGACACCAACAAGGAGACGAGCCATGAAAACCATCCTGATCACCGGATGCTCCTCGGGCTATGGACTTGAAACGGCTCGCTATTTCCGTCAGAAGCAGTGGCACGTCATCGCGACCATGCGCACCCCGCGCGAAGACATTCTGCCGCGCTCGGAAAACCTGCGCATTCAATCGTTGGACGTAACGGACGAAGCCAGCATCGCTCGGGCCGTCGAAGCTGCCGGGCCGATCGATGTGCTGGTCAACAATGCCGGTATCGGCGTCGTCGGCGCATTTGAAGCAACGCCGATGTCTCACATCCGCAAGGTCTTCGACACGAACACCTTCGGCGTCATGGCCATGACGCATGCGGTCATCCCGCAGATGCGCGAGCGCCGATCCGGCGTGATCGTCAACGTCACGTCGAGCGCAACTCTGGCCCCCATGCCGTTGGCGGCGGCCTACACCGCCAGCAAGCAGGCCATCGAGGGCTTCACCGGCTCTCTCGCTCACGAACTCGGACACTTCAACATCCAGGCCAAGCTGGTGGAACCCGGCTATGCACCGACCACGAGCTTCGCCCGGAACACCTCCGTGCGGGTCGAAGACCTGATCCCGGAGGCTTACGCGGATTTCGCAGCGCCGATCTTTCAAGCATTCGCGAAGCCGGCCCTGACCACGCGGGAAATTGATGTCGCCGAGGCGGTCTGGCGGGCGGTCAACGACGGCAGCGGCAAGCTGCGTTTCCCGGCCGGGGCGGATGCTGTGGCGCTCTCCCGAGCCGCGTGACCATTGTGCAGTGCCGGCCTCACTCATGGGAGGCTGGCACACGACCCTGCCGCGGTCAGAGTTTCTGTGAACGACAACAGTGAGGCGCCCGGATAGGCCGGGGCCGGCTACAGGGCCGCGCGGGCATCCTTGCGGGCCAGGCGGGCGAGCAGATAGTCGACCTCCGCCTTGGCGGCAGGCGTCAGGCCCGCGCCCGGCTTGCGCTGGGCGTCGCTGGCCAGGATGCCGCGGCGCATCAGCGTATACTTGCGCACCGCCAGGCCGGCGCCGGGTTGCTGCTCGTAGCGCAGGAGCGGCAGGTGGGCGTCGAACAGGTCGTGGGCGTCGTCACGCCGTCCGGCCTTCTGCAGGGCGACGGTGTCGATCAGCATCTCCGGAAAGGCGTAGCCGGTCATCGCACCGTCGGCGCCGCGCTCCATCTCGAAATCCAGGAACAGGCCGCCGTTTCCGGTCAGGATCGAGATGTGCCGCAGCGACCCGTCCGCCTCGAAGCGGCGCAGGGCGGAGATCTTCTCCAGGCCCGGCCAGTCCTCGTGCTTCAGCATCACGCAGGACGGATTGTCCATCACGATCCGGCGGATCACCGCCGGCGTCATGATCACCGACAATGTCAGCGGAAAGTCCTGGATGACGAAGGGGATATCGGCGCCGATCGCCTCGATCGCCTGGGCGTAGTAGCCGGTGATCTGGTCGTCGGTGCGCAACGACGGCGGCGGCGCGATCATCACCGCCGCGGCGCCGGCCTCCATCGCGTCCCGGGCCAGCCGACGCATCGCCGCGAAGCCGGGTGCCGAGACGCCGACGATGACCGGCTTGCCGGGCATGCCGGCGACCGCCGCCTTGACGATCCCGAGCGATTCCTCCGGCTCCAGCTTCGGCGCCTCGCCCATGATGCCGAGCACCGTGGTGCCATCGGCGCCGAGCCCGTCATACCAGGCGAACAGCCGCTCGGCGGAGGCCCAGTCGAGGCTGCCGTCGGCCGCAAACGGCGTCGGAGCGATCGGGAAGACGCCTGCGGCGGTCGGGGTCAGGTGCATGGACAGAGTATCCTCGTTCGGCCGGCCGTCTGCCGGCGAAAGACGCCTTCTCGCGCGGCGCGGGCCGTCCGTCCAGGCCTTTCGGGCGATATCGCCCATGCCATCGCCGCACTCCGCAAGCGGCGGCGGAGGAGCGGATCAGAACTGCGCCACCCGGCCCCAGACCGAGGCGTCCAGCCGGCGCGGATCGTAGGGCGCCGGATCGACGATCGGCGTCGCACCGGTGATCAGATCGGCGACCAGATGGCCGATGCCCGGTCCGACGCCGAAGCCGTGGCCGCTGAGCCCCGAGGCCAGGATGAAGCCCGGCAGCCGGTCGTAGCTGCCGATCGCCGCCACGCCGTCCGGGGTGGTGTCGATATAGCCGGCCCAGGCGGCGGTGACCGGCGCATCGGCAAGGGCCGGCAGCAGGATGCCGGCGCGCCGGCGGGTCACGTCGATCTGGCGCCGGTCGGGCTTCGGATCGAGGATCCGGTTCGCCTCCATCGGCGTCGGCCGGTCGAGCGCCCAGCGCGCCAGCGTCTCGTGACCGCCGCGCAGGCCTTCGAGGCCGCCGACCGCGAGGCTGCGCCAGCGGCTGACGAACATCGGCAGGAACTGGCGCGCGAAGCGGAGCTGCTGCGGCGTCGGGTCGACCCGCGCCTTGCCGCTGACCGCGAGCGTGAAGCCGCCGCTGCCGCGCCGGGTGACCGAGACGCGTGCGGTGTGGAGTGCATCCGGCAGCGTCGCGTCGACCGGCGCCACGGCCAGGACCGAGGAGCGGATCGAGGCCTGCGGGAAGTCGATGCCGAGCTGCCGGCAGAAGGAGGAGGTCCAGGCGCCGCCGGCATGGACCACGGTCGAGGTCCGGATGGTGCCCTTTTCGGTGACCACGCCGGCGATCCGCCCGCCGGCCAGCTCCAGGCCGCGCGCCGCGCACATTTGGTGGACGGTGCCGCCGGCCGCCATCACGCCGCGCGCGATGATCGGCGCGGCCCGGCTCGGATCGGCGATGCCGTCGCTCGCCGAAAAGACGCCGCCCTTCCAGGCCTTGCCGGTCGCCCGGCCGCGCTCGGCGGCCTCCGCCGCGTTGAGGATATGGGTCGTCACGCCGTGGTGACGGGCCATGTCGCGCCAGGCGGCCCAGCGGGCGATCTCGGCCTCGTCGTCGCTCAGATAGAGCAGCCCGCAGCGGCTGAAGCCGAGATCCGCGCCGATCTCGCCGGCAAGCCGGTCCCAGAGTTCGAGGCTGCGGGTGGCGAGCGGCAGCTCGCGGACGTCGCGGTTCTGCTGCCGGCACCAGCCCCAGTTCCGGCTGGACTGCTCGGCGCCGATACGCCCCTTCTCGACCAGGGCCACGCTGACGCCACGCCGGGCCAGATAGTAGGCCGCCGACACGCCGGCGATGCCGCCGCCGATCACGACCACATCGGCTGCGGACGGCAGAGCGGGCGACGATTCGATGGCAAGCAACGGTGCGGGCATGCGGATCTCCGGTCTGACGCCCTGAGACTACCCGGGTGGCGGCGGCCGGAGCCGCCGGACTGCGCGCCGGGACGGCATAACATGCTGCCGCGCCGACGACCGACGGCGCAACCTTCGCCCGCCCGCAGGTTCCAATGGGGGTACCGGCCACCGCGGGATTGCCCCGGCCTCGCGGCTCGACCATGATCCCCCGCGGCGCCTGATGAAATCGGTCGGCCGACCGGCGGCGCGGTTTCGGGACCCTGCATGAAGCTCGATCAGATCGACCTGAAAATCCTCTCGGAACTGCAGAAGAACGGCCGCATCACCAATGTGGAGCTGGCCGAACTGGTCAATCTGTCGCCGAGCCCGTGCCTGATGCGGGTCAAGAAGCTGCAAGCCGAGGGCTACATCCTCGGCTATTCGGCCCGCATCAACGTCGCCAAGCTCGGCCAGCCGCTGACCGTCTTCACCGAGATCACCCTGAAGAACCACCGCCAGTCGGATTTCGCCCGCTTCCTGGCCGTGGTCGAAAAACTCGATTCCGTCGTCGAATGCCACCTCGTTTCGGGCGGCTACGACTATCTGGTGAAATTCGTCACCGGCGGCATCGCCGAATACCAGGTCCTGATGGAACGCCTGATCGACCTCGACATCGGCATCGACAAGTATTTCAGTTTCGTCGTCCTGAAATCCCCGATCGTAAAACCGCACATCCCGCTGGCGACCCTGTTTCATGCGGAGTGAGGGGTGGCAGGGGGTGGGCAGTGGGCATTGGAGAATTGCGCCCCGGCAGTGCCCCCAAACCGCAATCCCGGACAAGGCCCGAAGAGCCGCCGATCCGGGACCTACTCGCCTCGCCGCCACATCACGATCATCAATTAAAACATAGTCTTGCGGCAAGTCGCCTGCAGAGTGGGTCCCGGCTCTCCGCTGCGCTGCGGCCGGGATTGCGGTTGAGGGAGGAGCGTTGCTCCGCGGCCCTTCTCATACCGCATATTGCCCCCTGCCGACTGCCGCCTGCCCACTGCCGACCCGCGCCCCTGCGCGGGCTACCGCCCGTCGAACGCCTTCACCAGCTCCGGATCCCTGTCGAGGCTGTCGAGCCAGGTCGGGTCGAGCTTGGGGACGGAGGCGTAGAGGAGGCGGGAATAGGGGTGGCTGTCGGGGCCGCCGAGATGGTCGGGGGCGGCCTGTTCGATCTTCTCGCCGCGATACATGACCGCGACCTCGTCGCAGATCGCCCGGACGGTGTTCAGGTCGTGGCTGATGAACAGGTAGGAGACGCCGAGCTCGCGCTGCAGTTCCTTGAGGAGGTCGATGATCGCCGCCGCGACGACCGTGTCGAGCGCGGAGGTGATCTCGTCGCACAGGATCAGGCGCGGCTCGGCGGCGAGCGCGCGGGCAAGGTTGACGCGCTGCTTCTGGCCGCCGGACAGTTCCGTCGCCCGGCGGTGGCGCAGGCTGCGCGGCAGATGCACCATGTCGAGCAGCCGGTCGACGCGCGCCTGCCGCTCGGCGCCGCCGATGCCGTGATAGAAGGTGATCGGGCGGCCGAGGATCTCTTCGACCGATTTCATCGGATTGAGCGCGGTGTCGGCGGACTGGAACACGATCTGCAATTTGCGCAGTTCGTCGCGCGATCGGGCGCCCGCGTCGGCGGCGAGTTCCTTGCCGTCGAACAGGATATGGCCGCGGGCGCGCGGCACGATGCCGGCGATGACGCGGGCCAGGGTCGACTTGCCGCAACCGGATTCGCCGATGATGCCGAGATTGCGGCCCGCGGCGAGCGACAGGGTCACGTCGCGCACGACCGGAACGGCCGGCATGCCGTCGGCCATGATGCGGCCGTAGCCGGCGATGACGCCGGAGAGTTCCAGGAGCGGATGCGGATGGACGGCCGGCTCGACGGCGGCCGGCACGGCCCGGTTTGGCGCGAAGGCAGCAAGAAGCTCGCGCGTATAGGGATGCTGCGGCCGCTCCAGGATCGCCGCCGTGGTGCCGATCTCCAGGATCTCGCCGCCCTTCAGGACGACGATCCGGTCGGCGATCTGCGCCACCACGGCGAGATCGTGGGACACGTAGACGCCGGCCATGCCGCCGCGCTTCATGACCGTCTTGAAGGCGCGCAGGACTTCGATCTGGGTGGTCACGTCGAGCGCCGTGGTCGGCTCGTCGAAGATCATCAGCTTCGGGCCGCCGATCAGCGCCATGGCGGCGGAGAGCCGCTGCAGCTGGCCGCCGGAGACCTGATGCGGATAGCGGTCGCCGATCGTGTCGGGCTCGGGCAGGGACAGGGCACGGAACAGTTCGACAGCACGGATGCGCGCTTCGGTGTCGGACATCAGGCCATGGATGCGGGTGACCTCGATCACCTGCTCCATGATCGTGCTGGCCGGATTGAAGGCCGCCGCCGCGCTCTGCGGCACATAGGCGACCTCGGTTCCGCGGATGGCCCGGCGCTCGCGCTCGGAGAGCCGCACCATGTCCTTCCCGCCGACCGTGACCGAGCCGCCGGTGATGCGGCAGCCGGGTCGGGTATAGCCCATCAGCGTCAGCGCGATGGTCGACTTGCCCGAGCCGCTCTCGCCGATCAGGGCGACGATCTCGCCCTCCTCGATCGTGAAGCCGACCTTGCGGATGATCTCGACCCGCCGCCCGGCATCGGTGGTGGCTTCGACCTCGAGGTCGCGAATGTCAACGATCGTCGCCATCACGCGCTCCGGTCCCGGATCTTCTGCGGCAGGTTGTCGATCAGGAGATTGACCCCGATCGTCAGGCTGGCGATGGCCAGCGACGGCGCCATCACGGCCGGCGCGCCGAAGGACAGGCCGCCGATATTCTCACGCACCAGGGCGCCCCAGTCGGCATTGGGCGGCTGCACGCCGAGACCCAGGAAGGAGAGGCCGGACAGGAGCAGCACGATGAACACGAAGCGCAATCCGACATCGGCGAAAACCGGCCCGACGATGTTGGGCAGGATCTCCGATCCGATCAGGTAGCCGAGGCTCTCGCCGCGGATGCGCGCCACCGTGATGAAGTCCATCGTGTTGACGTTGACGGCAAGCGCCCGGGCGAAGCGGAAGGCGCCGGGCGTGTAGATGATCGCGAGCGTCACGATCAGGACCGGGATCGAGGAGCCGACGCCGGCGACCACGACCAGGCCGAACAGCTTGCTCGGGATCGAGTTGAGCGCGTCCAGAAGTCGGCTCAGCGCCGAGTCGGCCCAGCCGCCGAGGACCGCGGCCGCCATGCCGAGCGAGACGCCGGCAAGGCAGGCGATCGTCACGGCGGCGAGCGAGATGCCGACCGTGTAGCGCGCGCCCATCAGGATGCGGGAGAGCATGTCGCGGCCGAGATAGTCGGTCCCGAGCGGGAATTTGGCGGTCAGCGGGCCGAAATAGTCGTAGTCGACGATCTCGCCGACGCCGTGCGGCGTGATCCAGGGCGCCGCGATCGCGACGAGCGCCCAGGCCAGCACGACCGCGAAGCTCGCCAAGCCGACGCCGTTGACGCGGTAGCCGGTCCAACGGCCGATATGTTGCGACAGGACGGCCATCAGCGGAGCCTCGGGTTGGCCAGGATGGCGAGGATGTCGGCGGTGGTGGTCAGGAGCAGATAGACGAGGCAGAAGATCATGGCGCAGGTCTGGATCAGCGGCAGGTCGCGGGTGGCGACCGCATCGACCATCAGCTTGGCGATGCCCGGATAGTTGAAGATGGTCTCGACGATGATCACCCCGCCGAGCAGGTAGGACAGCGAGAGCGCGACGGCGTTGACGATCGGCCCGATGGCGTTGGGCAGGGCATGGCGCAGCACGACGCGGGCCGGCGAGGCGCCCTTGAGGATGGCCATCTCGACATAGGGACTTTGCAGCGCCTCGATCACGGCGGCCCGGGTCATGCGGATCATCTGGGCCGAGATGACGAAGCTCAGCGTCATGATCGGCATGGCGTAGATCTTCAGGAGCTCGCCGAAGGTCGACACGTCGCGGGCGATCGACAGGGCCGGCAGCCATTTCAGCCAGACCGCGAAGATCAGCACGGCGCTGGTGGCGACCATGAATTCCGGCACCGAGATGACCCCGATGGTCAGCATCGAGACCGTCCGGTCATAGACCGAGCCGCGCATGGCGGCGGCCGTGATGCCCAGCGTCAGGGCGATCGGCACCGAGAACAGCGCGGTCAGCCCGGCAAGCTTGAGGGAGGAGACGAGCCGGCCGCCGATCAGTTGCGCGATCGGCAGGCGGTTGGCGTAGGAAGTGCCGAGATCACCGGTCGCGAGGCCGGCCAGCCAATGGCCGAAACGGACCAGCGCCGGCTCGTCGAGATGCATCGCGGTCCTGAGGCCGGCCACCGCCTCGGGCGTCGCGGCCTGCCCGAGCAGGATCTCGACCACATCGCCGGGCAGGATCGCGGTCGCGGCAAAGACCGTGAAGGACACGACCACCATCGTGAACAGCGCGATCAGCAGGCGTCCTGCGATCAGGGACGGTATCCTGGCTTTCATCCGCGCTCCGTTCGTTCGGCAACAGGATCGGCGTGCCCGCTGCGGTAATCATACCGCATGCCGACCTCGACGACGGTCTCGATTTGCAGTCTCGCTTAGCAAGGAGCGGGCCGGAACCGGGCGGATGGCGCCTCCCGGAGGCGCGCAAGGGCCTTGTCGTTCCCCGAAGGCGCCGAGGCATCGCGTCCGACGCATCGGACGGTGCCGGCGCAAGGCCCGGCTCAGGTCTCGTCCATCGGACGAAGGGCGCGACCGGGGTTCGAACCCCGGTCGCGCGGAAGGCGGTCACCGGCGCTGCAGCGCGCCGGCAACGGTCGGCCGGTCAGGCCAGCCAGACATATTCGGCGAAGGCGTAGCCCATCATGCCGCCGAGCGGATTGGCCTTGAGGCCCTGCAGCTTGGACGAGATCGCATCGACGTTGGAGATGTAGACCGGGATCGCCGTGCCGGCTTCCTCGGCGACCATGACCTGCATCTCGCCGTAGATCTGCTTGCGCTTGGCCTCGTCGAGCGAGCCGCGCGCCTCGATCAGCATGCGGTCGAACTTCTCGGACTTGTACTGGCTCTCGTTCCACGGCGCGGTGGAGGCGTAGAGCAGCGAGAACAGGATGTCGGGGGTCGGCCGCGGATTGATGTTGCCGAAATGGACCGGCGCCTTCAGCCAGTAGTTCGACCAGTAGCCGTCCGAAGGCACGCGCTTCAGGTCGAACTTCATGCCGATCGCCTGGCCGGCGGACTGCACGATGGTGGCCATGTCGACCGACGAGGAGGCCGCGTCCGAGCAGACGATCGGGATCTCCTGGCCGATCAGGCCGGCCTTCTGGAAGTGGAACTTGGCCTTCTCGGGATCGAACGCCTTCGGCTTCAGGCTGGCATTGTGGTAGCGGTTGGCCGGCGAGACCGGCTGGTCGTTGGCGATCTCGGCGAGGCCGCGCAGCGCGGATTTCTGGATCGCCTCGCGATTGATCAGATACTTCATGCCGGCGACGAAGTCGGCCTTGTCGCCCGGCGTCATGTCGAGGCGCATGTTCAGGTTGGTGTAGTTGCCGGCGGTGGTCTTGGACAGGACCACGCCCGGCTGGCCCTCGACCAGACGGATGTTGCGCGGATTGATCGAGGCGGCGAGCTGGATGTCGCCGGCGAGCAGCGCGTTGATGCGCGCGGCGTCGTCCGGGATGGCGAAGAACTCGAAACTGTCGAGATGGGCGGCGCCGGACTTGAAGTAGTTCTTGTTCTTCACGCCGATCGAGCGCACGCCCGGCTCGAAATTCTCGCACACGAAGGCGCCGGTGCCGTTCGCCTTGGCGAAGGTGGTGGTGCCGTCGGCGATGATCATGAAATGATGCAGCGACAGGATGGTCGGCAGATCGCCGTTGGACTCGGCGAGCGTGATCTCGACCGTCAGGTCGTCGACCGCCTTGAAGCCGGTCATCTGCTTGGCGATCGCGTTGACCTTCGAGCCGGTCGCCGGGTCGAGATGGCGCTTCAGCGAGTAGATCACGTCGGCGGAGGAGAGCGTCTTGCCGGAATGGAAGGTGACGCCCTTGCGTAGCTTCACCGTCCAGACCTTGCCGTCCTTGGACTCGATGCTCTCGGCCAGCTCCATCTGCGGCACGCCGGTCTCGTCCAGGAAGGTGAGACGGTTGTAGAAGGCGCAGCAGCGGACATAGTCGGTCGACAGCGAGGCCTTGGCCGGATCGAGCGTGTCGGCCGTGGAGGACGACCATCCGGCCGCCTTCAGGGTGCCACCGGAAACCGGGGTCGCCGCCAGCGCCGAGGTGGCTCGGCCGATGACCAGGCCGCCCGCGGCCGCGGTGAGGCCGCCGGCCATCAGCATCTTGATGAGATCGCGGCGGGTCGCGCCGTGGCGAAGCGCATGCTCGACCATGGCGTCGTCGGACTGGGTCCAGTGGGATGCGAACTTGTCGGTCACGACGTTCCCCTTTCGTGGTTCCGCGGGCGGATGCCCACCGTTCGATCGGATTGGCGCAAGACGGCTGATCAGGCCGGCAGGCTGGCCTCGACGGCATCGGCCAGGGCCGCCATCGAGGTGAAGTGGAAGTCGGGCTCGGTGAAGCGCTCGGGCTCGATCGTGCCGCCGTAGCCGGGCTGGGCATGGCGGCGCTCGATCCAGCAATTGGTCATGCCGAGCCGGCGCGAGATGCCGATGTCGTGGTACTGGCTCTGCGCCACATGCAGGATCCGGTCGGGCGCGCCGCCCTCGCTCTCCACGAAGCGGAAGACCTGGCGGAAGAATTCGGGATCGGGCTTCTCGGTGCCGGTGTCGTCGACCGTGAAGCCGGCATGAAACGGGTTGCCGAGGGTACGGGCGAAATGCTCGAAGGCCCAGCGCTGCGCGTTGGTCATGGCGATCAGGCGATAGCGGCGGGCCAGCCGTGCAAGCGCCTCGGCGCTGTCCGGGAAGGCCGACCAGGTCGCGGCCCCATCGCGCAGCCGCGCGCCGAATTCGGTGCCCGCGGGCAGGCCGAGCTTCGGGGCGATGACGCCGTAGACGCGAGCGAGATCGTCGGGAAAGCGCAGCGCCTCCGGCATGTACCGGGCCGCCCGGTAGAGTGCCAGCGCGGCCTCGCCGTCGACCGCGACGCCCGCCTCCCGGCCGATCGCCGCGAGCGTGCCGGTGATGCCGCCCTCGAAGTCGATCAGGGTGCCGACCACGTCGAAGGTCAGGTACCGGAAATCGGCGAAACTCTTGGACACCCGGGAACCTCCTGGCGATGGCCGGCTGGAACGGATTTCTTCCGATCGCGCCCTCAGGAGTTTCCCCAAGGGGCTTGCGCCTTATCCGCTGAATGCGCGAAGCGGTTCGGCACAAAATTTCGAATCGCGCGGCATTCCAACATATCGGCTGAAATGCCGGCCGAAGCGCCGGGGCCGGGTCACGCCATGGCGGCACGCACGTCCGGATCCTCGAGCGTCTGGTCGAGCGTCCGGCGGGTCCGTTCGACCATGGCGTCGATCTCCGACAGGGTGGCGCAGAGCGGCGGCGCGAAGCCGATCACGCCGTTGCCGAAGGCCCGGATGACCAGCCCGTTGGCCCAGGCGCGCTCGAAGATGCGGCGGGCCGGTTCGCTGGCTGCCGGCAGGGGCGTCCGTGCGGCCTTGTCGACCACCAGCTCGACCGCCGCCAGCATGCCGCGGCCGCGCACATCGCCGACCAGCGGATGGTCGGCGAGGCCGGCCAGCCCCTGCATCAGCCGCCGGCCGGACTTGCGGCCGTTTTCCAGAATACCGGCCTCGTAGAGCCGCAGCACTTCGAGCCCCACGGCCGCGCTGACCGGGTGGGCCGAGTAGGTATAGCCGTGCCCGACCGCGGCGGCGCCCGCCCCATCCGCGATGGTGTCGTAGACGTGCTGTGACATGAACACGGCTCCCATCGGCACGTAGCCGGAGGTCAGGCCCTTGGCGACGGTCATCAGGTCCGGAACGATGTCCTCGTCCGCGCAGGCGAAGAGCGGGCCGGTGCGGCCGAAACCGGTGATCACCTCGTCGGCGACGAACAGGATGTCGAGCGCGCGGCAAGCCTCGCGCATCGCCTTCATCCAGCCGTCCGGCGGCACCAGCACGCCGCCCGAGCCCTGGATCGGTTCGGCATAGAAGGCCGCGACCCGCTCCGGGCCGCCGATCTCGGCGACCTTAGCGTGCAGCTGCGCCACCGAGGCGGCGATCACCGCCTGCGGATCGGCACCGACCGGGTTGCGGTAGAGATAGTGCGACGGAATTTTATGCTGCCAGTCGTACGGAAGCCCGAAACCGGCATGGAAGGCCGGCAGCGCGGTCAGGCCGGCACCGACGGTCGAGGAGCCGTGATAGCCCTGCTCCAGCGAGATGAACTGGTCCTTCTCCGGCTTGCCGCGGGCGCGCTGGTAGTAGCGCACGAAGCGCACGGTGGAATCGACCGCGTCGGATCCGCCGAGCGTGAAATAGACATGGTCGAGATCGCCCGGGGTGCGCTCGGCAAGTTCGGCGGCCAGCCGGATGGCCGGCTCCGAGCCGAGGCTGAAATATCCGGTCGCATAGGAGAGTTCGCGCATCTGCTGCGCGGCGGCCTCGACCACGCTCTCGACGCCATAGCCGAGATTGACGCACCACAGCCCGGCAAAGCCGTCGAGCAGCTGCTGGCCGGCGCCGTCGGTGACGGTCGCGCCGCGCGCCGAGCGCAGCACGCGCACGCCGGCCTTCTCGTGGCCGCGATAGGAGGCGACCGGGTGGATCAGATGGGCACGGTCGAGCTCGACCAGGGAATTGCTGAGCATGGCGGAACTCCGGTTCAACCGAGGGCCTGGCTGGCCAGGGCATAGGTCTTCGCGATCGGCCCGGCCGGCGCGGCATCTCCCTCGGGCCCGGCCTCGGCGGGCGCAGTCCCGCCGCGGACCATCGGGATGCCGTCGCCGGCCTTGATGAGGCCGCGGGATTCGAGGAAGGCGGACAGGACCGCCGGATCGGGCGTGTCGACGCGCAGGAAGGCGCCGGGACGGTCGGCAATCACGAAATCGATCAGCGCCATCGCTGCCTGCGGGTCCGGCGCCACGACCGGGCCGATCACCTCGCCGCGGCCGAAGGCGCGCAAGGCCGCGAAGCCGACGACCGATCCGTCGGCGGTCAGAACCGCGAAGCGGCCGAGCCGGGCGAGACGCTCGAGGAGCGGTCTGCGCTCCATGCCCGAAGCCGCACGGTCGAGCGCCGCCAAGGCATCGAGATCGGGCGTCTCCGCCCAGGCGACACGGTCGGGCATCGCCGGCACCTCCGACGGGACGCCCTGGTGCTGGTGGATCATGCCGACGGGCCGGAAGCCGAGCTTTTCGTAGAGCGGCAGGCCGTCGGCGGTGGCGGTCAGGCGGGTCGCGCGCGGTCCCGCCGCCGTCAGGACCCGCTCCATCAGCGCCCGGCCGAGCCCGCGTCCGCGCATGGCCTCGGCGACGATCACCATGTTGACGGTCGCGACCGGCCCGAACGGGGTGACGAAGGCAGTACCGACGACCCGCTCGCCGTCGAGCGCTGCGACGCCCTGGCTCAGGTCCATGACCAGCGCCCAGTCCTCGCGCCGATGCGGCCAGCGCGCCTCGACGGAAAGCCGGTGGGCGCCGTCCAGATGCGGTTCGGCGAAGTCCTGAAAAGCGATCGGGGTATCGGCCATCGGCGGATCCGGCAGGAGGGGCGGCTTCCTCCTTGGTAGCCCGGCCGGCGTGGCGTTTCCGGTCGTGCTTTCCGGTCCGGCGACATCTTCGGCCGTCCACCGGACGCGACACCGCAGTTTATTCCGGACGTGCCCGCCGAGCTCCGACGAGCCGGGTCGATGACCGCGATCCGTCCCGCGACCGGCTCGCAACTCTCTGCCGAGCCTCGTCGGGCATTCGGCAGGATGTGCTTTCCTCCGGCCCGCCTGCGGCGCGGGCGCATCGGTGCGGTCTCCTATGATGGAGACGACATCCCGCCATCGGCCCCAAGGACATCGTCATGAGCCGCTTCCGTCCGAAATATGTCACCTTCGACTGCCACGGCACGCTGATCTTCTATCAGATGGCCGATGCCGCCCGGGCGATCTACGGCGCCACGCTGGACGAGGCGCGCATGACCGCCTTCATCCGCGATTTCTCGGCCTACCGGCTCGACGAGATCCTGGGCGCCTGGAAGCCCTATGCGGAGGTGGTGCACAACGCGGTCGAGCGGACCTGCCGCAAGAATGGCGTCGCGTTCCGGGCGGAGGATGCCGCCTGGATCTATGAGCAGGTGCCGACCTGGGGTCCGCATCCGGACGTGCCGGCCGGTCTCGCCAAGGTGGCCAAGGAGATCCCGCTGGTGATCCTGTCCAACGCCATGAACGTGCAGATCCCGCACAATGTCGCCAGGCTCGGCGCGCCCTTCCACGCGGTCTACACGGCCGAGCAGGCGCAGGCCTACAAGCCGCGCTTCCAGGCCTTCGAATACATGTTCGACATGCTCGGCTGCGGCCCGGAGGACGTGCTGCACTGCTCTTCCTCGTTCCGCTATGATCTAATGTCGGCCCACGATCTCGGCATCAAGAACAAGGTCTGGGTTAATCGCGGCCACGAGCCGGCCAACCCCTATTACGGCTATGTCGAGATCGCCGACATTTCCGGCCTGCCCGCCGTCGTCGGCCTGTGAGGCCCGCCCGATGAAGCTCCTTTCCTACTGGCATGACACCGCCCCGGCCTTCACCGGCGGGGCCGAGGGTCCGGTCGAGGGCCGCTACGACGTGGCCGTGGTGGGCGGGGGCTTCACGGGCCTCGCCGCCGCCCGTCAACTCGCCATGGGGGGCGCCCGCGTGGCGCTCCTGGAGGCGAACACGGTCGGCTCCGGCGCCTCCGGGCGCAATGGCGGCCATCTCAACAACGGCATCGCGCACAGCTACGTCGCCGCCAAGACCCATCTCGGCGCCGAGCGTGCCCATGCCGTCTACCGTGCCTTCGACGCCTCGGTCGACCGGATCGAGGCGATCGTTGCGGAGGAAGGCATCGACTGCACCTTCCGGCGCGCCGGCAAGCTGAAGCTCGCCTCCAAGGCGAAGCATGTCGCCGGGCTGCGGGCGAATTTCGAGGTCCTCCACCGCGAGGTCGATCCCGACACGGCCTTCCTGTCCAAGGCCGATCTCGCCCATGAGGTCGGCACCGACGCCTTCCACGGCGCCATGCTGTCGAAGAAGAGCGGCATGATGCATATGGGCCGCTACGCGACCGGCCTTGCCGAAGCCGCCCGGCGACGCGGCGCGGTCCTGTTCGAGCAGGCGCCCGTCACGGCGCGCCGGACCGTCGACGGGATGACCGAGCTGACCACGCCGCGCGGCACGCTTTCCGCCCGCGACGTGTTCGTGGCGACCGGCGCCTACACGTCCGGCCCGTTCGGCTGGTTCCGCCGGCGCCTCGTCAATGTCGGCAGCTTCATCGTGGCGACGCGGCCGCTCACGGCAGCCGAGGTCGCGGCCGTCATGCCGGGCAACCGGACCTGCGTCACCTCGATGAATGTCGGCAACTATTTCCGCCTGGCGCCCGACAACCGCCTGATCTGGGGCGGCCGCGCCCGCTTCACGGCCTTCTCCGACCAGCGCTCGGACGCCAAGAGCGGCGCGATCCTGAGGGCCAGCCTGGCGGCCATCTTCCCGCAACTCGCCGATGTCGAGCTCGACTATTGCTGGGGCGGCCTGGTCGACATGACGCAGGATCGCTTTCCCCGCGCCGGCCGCGCCGACGGCGTCTGGTACGCCATGGGCTATTCGGGCCACGGCGCGCAGATGTCGACCGAGATGGGCATCCGCATCGCCGACGCGATCCTCGGCCGGCCCGACACCAACCCGCTCGCCGGGCTCGACTGGCCGGCCATTCCGGGCCATCTCGGCCAGCCTTGGTTCCTGCCGCTGGTCGGCCTCTGGTACAAGACGCTCGACCGCTTCCAGTGAACGCGGACGGGAGGGCGGGCCGCGGGCCTGCCCTCCCCTTCTTCCGACGCGGATCGCCGGTTCACCCAACCGGATCAGCCGAGCGCTGTCAGCACCGCCGCGGTGATCTCGCCGGTCTTCTCGCGCCCCTGCACGGTGCCGATGCCGCGCGCCGTGGTCGCCGAGATGGCCGCCATGATCGCATCCGCGGCGGCCGTCTCGCCGAGATGCTCCAGCATCATGGCGCCGGACCAGATCGCGGCGATCGGATTGGCGATGCCGAGATGGGCGATGTCAGGCGCCGAGCCGTGCACGGGCTCGAACATCGACGGGGCGCTGCGATCCGGCACCAGATTGGCGGAGGCCGCATAGCCGAGGCCGCCCTGGATGGCCGCGCCGAGATCGGTCAGGATATCGCCGAACAGGTTGGAGGCGACCACCACGTCGAGGCTTTCGGGCGCCATCACCATGCGCGCCGCCATAGCGTCGATATGGTAGCTGGTCACCGTCACATCGGGATATTCGGGCGCCAGCGCCTCGGTCACCTCGTCCCAGAACACCATCGAGTATTTCTGGGCATTGGACTTGGTGACGGAGGCGAGCCGGCCGGTGCGGCGGCGGGCCTGCTCGAAGCCGAAGCGCAGGATTCGCTCGACGCCCTTTCGGGTGAAGACGGAGGTCTCGACCGCGACCTCGTCCGGGCCGCCGCGATGCACGCGCCCGCCGGCGCCGGCATATTCGCCTTCGGTGTTCTCGCGGATGCAGAGAATGTCGAAATCGGTCTTGCGCAGCGGGCCGGTCACGCCCGGCAGCAGGCGATGCGGCCGGACATTGGCATATTGAACGAAGGCCTTGCGGATCGGCAGCAGGAGGCCGTGCAGGGAGACGTTGTCGGGCACCTGGGCCGGCCAGCCGACCGCGCCGAGCAGGATCGAATCGAAGCCGCGCAGCGTCGCGATGCCGTCATCCGGCATCATCGCGCCGGTTTCCTTGTAGTAGGCGCAAGACCACGGGAAGGCGGTGCCTTCAAGCCCGAAGCCGGCGCCGCGCGCGGCCCGTTCCAGCACCTGCCAGGCCGCGTCGGTGACATCGCGGCCGATGCCGTCGCCCGGAACGAGCGCAATGCGATAGCTCTTCATGGTCGCCTTCCTCCTTGCCTCGATGGCGCGGCACCCGTCGGGCCGGATGACTCCGGCCGCGGTCGGAACCGCCCCTAAAGTCCGATCAGCACGCTCTTTTCCCGCCGGTTGGCCCGGTAGGCGTCGCGGCCGAGATCCTTGCCGATTCCGGAACTCTTGAACCCACCTGTCGGCAGGATGTGGTCGCGCGAGCGGCCGTATCGGTTGACCCAGACGGTGCCCGCCTGCAGCCGGCGGCTCGCCCGGACAGCGCGTGCCAGATCGCGCGTGAAAACCCCGGCGGCCAGACCATAGGTCGGATGATCGGCCATCGCGTAGGCCTCGTCCTCGTCGCGGAACGGCTCGACGGTCAGGACCGGTCCGAAAATCTCCTCCGTCACCGCCGGGGAGCCGGCATCGACGCCCTCGATCAGGGTCGGTGCGAAGAAGTAGCCCGGCCGGTCCATGCGGGCGCCGCCGGTCCGACAGTTCGCGCCGCGCGCCACCGCGGCATCGACGAGGCCGCCCATGCGAGCGATCTGGCGTTCCGAGATGATCGGGCTGTAGCCGCTCGCCGCGTCCCAAGTCGGACCCGGCCGGACCGCCCGCATGGCCGCCGCGATCCCATCCGCGACCGCCTCGGCGACGCTCGCCTCGACGATCAGCCGGGTGCCGGCGACGCAGGCCTGGCCAGCATTGGCCAGGATGCTGCGCGTGATGGCGGCGATCGCCTTGTCGAGATCGGCATCGGCGAACACGACCTGCGGGCTCTTGCCGCCGAGTTCGAGCGTCATCGGCTTCACGCCGGTGCGCGCCACATTGGCCATGATCGCCGAACCGGCGCCGGTCGAGCCGGTGAAGCTGACCTTGGCGATGTCCGGATGGCCGGTGATGGCCGTGCCGGTGACCGGGCCGTCGCCGAGCACGACATTGATCAGTCCGGCCGGAAGACCCGCCTCGACCGCCAGTTCGGCCATCCGGACGGTGGCGAAGGGGGTCATCTCGGAGGGCTTCAGCACGACCGCATTGCCGGCGGCGAGCGCCGGACCGAGCTTCCAGGCGGCCATGGAGAGGGGGAAGTTCCAGGGCGTGATGGCGCCGACGACGCCATAGGGTTCGCTGGCGATCAGCCCGAGGCTGTCGTCGCCGGTCGGCACCAGGTCGCCGCCCTCCTTGTCGGCGAACTCCGCGAAGAAGCGGATCTGCTCGGCCGTAATCGGGATGTCGCCGGCCATAACCTCGGCGATCGGCCGTGTCGAGGCGACGGCTTCGAGCCGCGCCAGTTCGACGGCATGGCGCTCGATCAAGTCGGCCCAGCGATGCAGGGCATTGGTCCGTTCGCGCGGGCGCGCCCGGCCCCAGCCGCTGCTCGCCAGGGCGGCCTGCGCCGCCGCGACGGCGCGGTCGACCAGATCCGGGCCGGCGATCGGGCACATCGCAAAGGAAACGGCGTCGGACGGGCGTTTCAGATCGAGGCCGTCGGCGGCGAGGATCCGCTCGCCGCCGATGAAATGGGCGGGCGGACAGGCGATCAGGTCGGGATCGAAGCTGAGCGTCACGGGCGGGCTCCGGATCGGGAGGGAGGACCCACCATGACCGGTCCGCCGCGGCAGTTTCCGCCGAGGCGCCAGGGGGAGCCGGCGCCCCGATCCTTTTTCGGGGGCCGGCGCAGCGCTTTGTTCCGAGGCCGGCGTCAGCCGACCGCATCCCGGCGTCAGCCGACCACGATCCAGATCTTGCGTACCGTCTCGATGGTCTTCCAGGTGCCGACGAAGCCCGGCTTCATCACGAAGCTGTCGCCGGCGCGGAAGGTCTGGGTCTCGCCGCCGTCCTCGGCAATCTCCACCAGACCGGACAGGATGTGGCAGAACTCGAAATTCTCGCCCTTGATCGAGCGATACTCGCCCGGGCTCGCCTCCCAGACGCCGGTCCGCACCTGACCGTCGCGCGCCTCGTCCTGCTGCCAGGTCAGGAAGGCCGGATCGCCGGCGACGAGCCGCTCGGGCGCGGCCTTGGAGGCGACCGGTTCGAAGGTCGGATTGGGGGTGATCAGCTTCAGCAGGGACATGGAAAACTCCGAGTGTCGGGAAGGGCTTCCTATCAGTAACCGCGGCCGCGGTCGACGAGGCCGATGGGCTCCAGGCCGGCCTCGTGGCGGCGGATATTCTCGATCACCGCACGCGCGGCGCCGTCCGGCTGCGTGAAGCTGGCGACATGCGGGGTCAGGATCACCTTCGGGTGGCGCCAGAGCGGATGATCGACGGGCAGCGGCTCCGGATCGGTCACGTCGACGACCGCGCCTGAGAGGTGATCGCGGTCGAGCGCTTCGATCAGCGCCGTCTGGTCGAGTTGCGGGCCGCGCCCGACATGGACGAGGCCGGCGCCGGGGGCGAGGGCGGCGAAGAGCTTCGCATCGAGAATGCGCGTCGTCTCGGCGGTCAGCGGCAGCAAGCAGACCAGGATGTCGGTTTCCGGCAGCATGCGGGCCAATCCATCGGGGCCGGCATGGCAGGCGACGCCGTCGATCGCCTGGACCGACCGGCTCCAGCCGGCGAGCGGGAAGCCGAACGGCTTCAGCCGGTCGAGCACGGCGCGCCCGAGCATGCCGAGGCCGAGCACCGAGACGCGCCGTTCCGCCGCCGGCCGCACGGCGCGATGCCGCCACACGGCGTCGCGCTGCTGGCCGAGATAGCCGGCGAGATCGCGATGCAGGGCGAGCACGCCGAGGCTGGCATATTCCTGCATCATGCGGACGATGCCGTCCTCGACCATGCGCACGACCAGCACATGCGGCGGCACGTCGTCGACGTTGAACTGGTCGACGCCGGCGCCGATCGAGAACAGAACCTCCAGATTGACGTAGCGCGGCAGGTCCGGCGGCAGGGTCCAGGTGATCAGGTAGCGGACCGCCTCGGGCGGCACGGCGTCGTCCGGCACGGCGAAGCGCAGGCCGGGCAGCGCCTCGGCGAAGCGGGCGGCGAAAATGCGCGCACGGACGGCGTCGGAATTGAACAGGAAGGTCATGGCGGGGCCTCCGCGGACGGCGTCGCGACGGGATGGGCGGGAGGGACGGTCAGGTGGCGAAATCCAGGCACAGCCGTTCGATCAGGACCCGGGCGGCTTCGAGTTCGGCGCGCTCGATATATTCGTTGGCCTTGTGGGCGCGCGCGATGTCGCCGGGGCCGCAGACGATCGCGTCGATGCCGGCCGCCTGGAACAGGCCCGCTTCGGTGCCGTAGCTGACCGCCGCGATCGGCGCCTGCCCGGTCAGCGCCGCGAGGCACCGGGCTATGCCGGCCTCGCGCGGCAAGGCGAGGCCCGGATAGTCGGCGATCCACTCCCAGGCGGTGGCGAAGCCGCGCGCCTCGAGGCCGGAGAGCGCGGCGCGGACCGGTTCGAGCAGGGCGGCCGGCGAGACGCCCGGCACGGCACGCGCCTCCAGTTCCGCCCGGCAGGTGGCCGGAATGACGTTGAGCGCCTCGCCGCCGGCGACGATGCCGATCTGCACCGTCGACCAGGGCGGGGCGAAATCGGCGTCGAGCGGCCCGACCTTGCAGACCGCCTCCGACGCCAGCGCGACCGCCAGCACCTCCGTCATGGCATGGACGGCGTTGAGCGCCAGGTCCGGCCGCGAGGAATGGCCGGATCGGCCCTGGACGGCGATCCGCGCCGCCGCCTTGCCCTTGTGGCCGAGGATCGGGACGAGCCCGCTCGGCTCGCCGATCACGGCAGCCTCCGGCTTGGCGCACAATTCCGGCAGCCGCGCGATCATGTGCGGCACGCCGCGGCAGCCGGCCTCCTCGTCATACGAGAAGGCGAGGTGGATCGGCTTCTGCAGCGTCCGCCCGGCCAGCGCCCGGAACGCCGCGAGCGCCGCCGCCAGGAAGCCCTTCATGTCGCTGGTGCCGCGGCCGACCAGGCGGTCGCCCTCCACGGTCAGATGGAACGGATCGGAGCGCCAGTCCGGTTCGCCGGCCGGGACCACGTCAGTATGGCCGGACAGGATCAGGCCGGGCCGGTCGGCCGGCCCGAGCGTCGCAAAGAGATTGGCGCGGTCGCCTTCCGGGCCGGGCAGCACCGCAACGCGCGCACCGGTGCCCGCCAGGAGATCCGCGACACACTCGACGATCGCGGCGTTGGGCCGGCCGACCACGGACGGAACCGCGACCAGCCGCGCCAGAATGTCCTCGACCGTCATGCCCGCTCCCGCCTCGTTGCGCGCCGCCAGTCTATGCGCGGCGCCTGCTTTCGCACGCCGTTTGCCGGCCCGGATCCGGTGCACGATGCCGAAATGCCAGGCAAAGACGGTGCATTCTGTCGTCGGCTTGCGGTACCACTTTCCATGGCGCCGTGTCCTCGCTGGGAGGCGCGCGGCGACGGAGGCCGCCGGGTGGAACCGAACGTCACCTTCTCCCTCGACGCATTCGAGCTGACCCTGACCGACATCGCCTCGGTCGACCTCGAAGCGCTGCACGCCCTGTCGATCGGGGTCGGCTGGCCGCACCGGGCGAGCGACTGGCAGATGCTGCGCGATCTCGGCCAGGGCCTTGCCGCCGTCGATGAGATCGGCCGGGTGGTCGGCTCGGTGATGTGGATGCACTACGGCTCCGACGCCGCCATGGTCGGCATGATGATCACCTCGCCGCGTCTGCAGGAACTGGGCGCCGGCCGCTGGCTGATGAGCGAGGCGATGCGGCGCAACGAGGGCCGCCGCCTCGCGCTGACCGCGACCCGCGTCGCCCGCCGCCTCTACCGATCGCTTGACTTCATCTACGAGCGCCCGATCCACCAATGCCAGGGCGAAGCCCTCGCGCCGCCCGACATGCCGATGCCGGACGGCGCGACGATCCGGCCGATCGGCCCGGCCGACCACGCCGACGTGCTGAGCCTCGACCGGACGGCGACCGGCATGGACCGTGCGACCATGCTGACGCGCCTGCTCGCCGAGGCCGAGGGCACGCTCCTGATCCGTGACGGCCGGCCCGAGGCCTTCGCCCTGTGCCGGCGCTTCGGGCGCGGCCATGTCATCGGCCCGGTCGCGGCGGCCACGGATGCCGATGCGATCGCCGTCGCCGCGCCGCATGCCGCCGCCCATGTGGGCGATTTCCTGCGCTGCGACACGCCCGAAGCGGAGGGCGACTTCTTCGCCTTCCTGATGCGCTGCGGGCTCGCCGACCACGATATCGTCACCTCGATGGGGATCGGCCGCGAGCCCTATCTCGGCAGCCGGCCGGACGGGCCGCGCCGCTACGCCCTGGCGAGCCAGGCGCTCGGCTGATCACCTGAGCGGCCCCGGCGCCGGCATCCGCGCAGCAAATCCCGCCGGACGGGGGCGGCAAATCGGAACAATCCGCTGTCGCTTCCCCACCTTCGGCATGCGGCGACGGATCGGCACCCCTACCCTCGCTCAGACCGGCATCCGCCGGATCCGTCGATCCGCCGGCCGCCCATCGATGACCGGCGCGAGACAGGAGGTCCCGGCATGTCTCCCCCCGTCAGCCCCGTCGCCAGCGCCGAGTGCCTGCCCGCCCGTTCCGAGGTCGTCGTGCTCGGTGGCGGCATCGGCGGCATCGCGACGGCCTTCGAACTGGCGCGGCGCGGCGTTCAGGTCACGGTGATCGAGAAGGGCGTGGTCTCCGGCGAGCAATCGAGCCGGAACTGGGGCTGGTGCCGGCAGCAGAACCGCGACCTGCGCGAACTGCCGCTCGCCCAGGTCGGCCTGCGGCAGTGGCGCGAGATGAACGCGCTGACCGGTGAGGAGACAGGCTTCCGCGAAAAGGGCCTCGTCTACGCCACCACCAGCCAAGGCGACATCGCCACCTGGGAGGCCTGGGGCCGGGCGGCACGGGAACACGGCGTCGACACCCGCATGCTGACCGCCCGCGAGGTCTCCGAACGGCTGCCGGGCAATGCCGGCCAGTGGATCGGCGGCGTCCATTCGCCGACCGACGGGCATGCCGAACCGGGTCTGGCCGTGCCCGCCATGGCGCGCGCCGCCCAGCGCCACGGCGCCGTCATCGTGCAGGACTGCGCCGCGCGCGCCTTCGAGACCACCGGCGGACGGATCTCGGCGGTCGTCACCGAGCGCGGGCGGATCGCCTGCTCGGCGCTGGTGGTGGCCGGCGGCGTCTGGACCGGCATGTTCCTGCGCCATCATGGGATCAAGTTCCTGCAGGCCTCCGTCAAGTCGACCAGCTTCGCGACCGTGCCGGCCGCGGCGGTGATCGACGGCGGACTGTCGATGGAGAATGTCTCGCTGCGGCGCCGGCTCGACGGCGGCTATACGGTCGGGCTGAACGGCCAGGGCCAGTGGCAGGCCTCGCCCTGGGGCATGCTGCAGGCACGGGCCTTCTGGCGCACCTTCCTGGCGCGGCGCCGCAACCTGACCTACGGCATCAGCCGTCAGTTCCTTGACGGGCCGGAATCCTTCGCCCGCTGGACGGCCGACACGATCTCGCCCTTCGAGCGCAACCGCGTGCTCGATCCCGCACCCGACGCGCATCTGATCGCGCGCGGCCTGGAGCGGATCGGCCGGCTCTATCCGTCGCTCGCGGGTCTCAAGCCGGCCTTCGCCTGGGGCGGCATGGTCGACATGACGCCGGATGCGATCCCGGTGCTGGCGCCGGTCGGCCGGCAGCCGGGCCTCTATGTCTGTTCCGGCTTCAGCGCCCATGGCTTCGGCATCGGTCCCGGCGCCGGCGTGCTGATGGCCGACTTCGTCACCGGCGCGCGGCCGGTCGTCGACCCGCAGCCGTTCCGCTACGAGCGCATGATCGACGGCACTGATTTCGGAAAACCGGGGATGATCTGATGACCGACGGCAGGCCGGCGGCGAAAGCGGGCGATGCCTTCCCGCGCCTCTTCGAGGTGGAGCGCGGCGACGGCTATTGCCTGTCTACCGACCGGGCGCGGATCGACGTGGACGCGGTCCACGACTTCCTCGCCAACCAGTCCTACTGGGCCCGCGGCATGCCGCGCGCACAGCTGGACCGCGGCCTCGCCCATTCGCTGCTGATCGGCATCTATGCCCCGGACGGCAGCATGGCGGCCTTCGCGCGGGTGCTGACCGACTACGCGGTCTTCGCCTATCTGCGCGATGTCTTCACCCAGCCGGCGCATCGCGGCCGCGGCCTCGCCAGCTGGCTCGCCGCCGAAATCCGCAACCACCCGGATCTCGCCACCGTCGGCACCTGGACGCTGGCCACCGCCGACGCCCATGCGGTCTACGAGCGCGCCGGCTACCGCCGGCCAGCCGATCCCGAACGCTTCATGACCTGGACCCGGCCGCGCGATGACGCGCCGCCCGAGGAGGATTGACCGCATGGCCTGCAGGATCGGGGTGGATGTCGGCGGCTCCTTCACGGACTTCGCGGTGCTGGACGATGCCGACGGCCGGCTCGCCAGCCTCAAGGTCTTCTCCCGCCCCGACCGGCCCGGCGAGGAACTGATCGCCGCCCTGGCGCGGCTGAAGGAGCGCGACGGCATCGACCCTGAGGCCGTCGAACGCTTCACCCACGGCACCACGGTCGGCATCAACACGGTGATCCAGCGCAACGGCGCGAAGCTCGCCCTCTTCGCCACGCGCGGCTTCGAGGATGTGCTCGAGATCGGCCGGCTGAAGATCCCGCAGATCCACAATCTCTATTCGGTCCGCCCCGCGCCGCTGATCCCACGCGACCGCGTCTTCGGCATCGACGAACGGACACTGGCGACCGGCGAGGTCCTGACTGCGCCGCAGGCCGCCGATGTCGCCGCTGCCGTGGCCGCCGCCCGCGCGGCGGGCGCCGTGGCCATCGTGCTCGCCTTCCTCAACGCCTACCGCAATCCGGCCAACGAGCGCGCCGTCGCGGCCCTGATCGCCGGCCTGGCGCCCGACCTGCCGGTGATCGGCTCGGCGGAGACCTGGCCGATCATCCGCGAATACGAGCGCACCGTCACGGCGGTGATCAGCGGCTATGTCCGTCCGCGTGTCGCCCACTATCTCGACCGCTTCGAGGCGACGCTGCGCGGCGCCGGCGTGGCCGGGCCGATCCTGATCACCAAGTCCAACGGCGGGGTGATGGGGCTCGACCAGGCGCGGGCCGAATGCGTCCAGATGGTCCTGTCCGGCACCGCCTCGGGGGTGATCGGTGCCGGCTGGCTCGCCCGCGAAAGCGGCTTCGGCCAGGTGCTGAGCCTCGATATCGGCGGCACCAGCGCCGACGTGGCGGTGATCCTCGACGGCGAGGCGCAATATGGCGTCGGCGAACGGGTCGGCGACTTCCAGATCCACATCCCGTCGGTCTCGGTCTCCTCGGTCGGCCAGGGCGGCGGGTCGATCGCCCGGGTCGACGATTTCGGCGTGCTCCAGGTCGGGCCGGAGAGTGCCGGCTCGACGCCGGGACCGGCCTGCTACGGCCGCGGCGGGACGCGCGCGACCATCTCGGACGCGATGGCGGCCGCCAACCTGATCGGCCACCGCGCGCTCGGCTTCGGTGCCGTCTCGGTCGACCGGGAGGCCGCCCGCCAGGCGATCGCCCCGCTCGCCGCCGCCCTCGATCTCTCCATCGAGGCCGTGGCCGGGCGGATCGTCGAGGTCTCGGTCTCGGGCATGTTCGCGGAGGTCAGCGGCCTCGTCTCGCGCTTCGCCATCGACCCGCGCGAATTTCATCTGTTCGCCTTCGGCGGCGCCGGCCCGATGCTGGCCTGCTTCCTGGCGCGCGAACTGGACATGAAGGGCGTCGTGGTGCCGCCCTCGCCCGGCGTGGTCTCCGCGCTCGGCGGGTTGATCGCCGACCTGAAGAACGACTTCATCCGGACGGTCTACCGAGAGGCCGACGCGGACGCGGTCGCCGCGCTGGACCGCGACGTCCGCGCACTGACCGCGGAGGCCCGCGACTGGCTCGCCCGGCAGGGCTCTGGCGGGCCGGGCGAGATCGGGATTTCGGCCGACATGCGCTATTCCGGCCAGTCCTACGAGATTGAGACGCGCCTCGATCCGGCCTGGCTCGCCGCCGGCGACGACGGCGCGGTGCGCGACGCCTTCCACGCCGAGCATGCCCGCGTCTACGGCCATGCCGACCCGTCCGCGACCGTCCAGATCGTCAACCTGCGCCTGGTCATCGTCGGCCGCACGACGAAGCCGCGCCTCGCGCGCCTCGCCGCGGCCGACGGCCCTGCCCTGCCGCGGGCCACCGTCACGGCCTTCTTCGACGGCCGGGCAACCCCGACAGCACTCTACGACCGTGCGGCGCTGCGCGCCGGCCACGGTTTTGCGGGGCCGGCGGTGATCGACCAGGACGACACCACCACGGTGGTACCGCCCGGCTTCGATGTCGCGGTCGACGGCCTCGGCAACCTCCTCATCACCCGGTCGGAGGGCTGAGCCATGGCGTTCGATCGCCGCAACCTGAAGATCCTGGCCAATTTCTGCGAAGCCGCCGCCGACGCCATGGCGTTCACGCTGATGCGCACGGCGCATTCGGCCTTCGTCAAGGAGACCGAGGACTTCTCCTGCCAGATCGTCACCCGCGACGGGCTCGCCTTCGCCAATCCGCGCCATTTCGGTGCGCCCTGGTACAGCGGCATCGACTACCAGCCTCTGATCGCCATGTTCGACCACTACGAAGAGGGCGACATCGGGCTGACCAACGATCCCTATAGCGGCTTCGTCGCCACCCACACGCCGGATCTGCATGTCTGGAAGCCGGTCTTCCACGAGGGCGAAATCGCCTGCTTCGTGGTCGGCCATATCCACAACACCGATGTCGGCGGCGCCGTGCCGGCTTCGCTGTCGCGCGCGCTGACCGAGATCGAGCAGGAGGGGCTGCGCATCCCACCGGTCAAGCTGGTCTCGGCGGGCCGGCTCGATCCCTTCGTGGCCGAGATGATCCGCACCAATGTGCGCATGCCGGAGCAGAATCTCGGCGACCTGCAGGCGCAGATCGCCTCGCTGGCGATCGGCGAGCGCAAGATCGGCGAGATTATCCGCCGCTTCGGCTTTGCCGATTTCCTCGAAGGCGTCGAGGCGATCCTCGACTATGCCGAGGCTCAGGCGCGGCGCATCCTGTCGACCATCCCGGACGGCGACTATTTCTTCGCCGATTATGCCGACGAGGACGCCCCCGGCGGCCGCCCGAGCCGGATCGCGCTGACGCTCCGGATCCGCGGCGACGAGATCGAGCTCGACTATACCGGCAGCGACCCGCAGCTCGCCTCCTCGCTCAACATGCCGACGGGCGGGCGCGAGCGCCATCCGCTGGTCATGGTCGGGCTGACCTATGTGCTGTTCACCCTCGACAACAGCCTCCTGCTCAATGCCGGCACGCTGCGCCCGGCGCGCGCCGTGCTGCCGGAGGGCTCGGTCGTCAACTGCACCAGGCCGGCGGCGGTCGGCATGCGCTCGCTGACCTGCGCGATGACCCAGATCGTCACCGTCGGCGCCTTCGCCAAGGCGCTGCCGGACCTGATCCCGGCCGCCTCGCCGGGCGGCAACGCGATCATGAACATCAAGACGGCCGGTCGGAACGGGCGGCCCGTGATGGCCTCGATCGGCCCGGTCGGCGGCGGTGGCGGCGGCACGCCCTTCGGCGACGGCGGCGACGGGGCCGGCGGCGCGACCGGCTTCCTGCGCAACACCCCGATCGAGATCTCCGAGGCCGAGGTGCCGATCCGCTTCCTGCGCTACGGGCTGGAGCCGGATACCGGCGCGCCCGGCCGCCATCGCGGCGGGCTGTCGGCGGTGATGGAATTCGAGATCGCCGCGCCCGACACGGTCGTGACGGCGCGCAACCGCAACCGCTCCATCCTGGCCGGCTGGGGCGTGGCCGGTGGCGAAGCCGGCCGCGTCTCGCATTTCGTGCGCAATCCCGGCCGGCCGGATGCGGTCGAACTCGGCAACACCGATGTCGTGCGCTGCGGGCCCGGCGACGTGGTCCGCGTGGTCGGCCCGGGTGCCGGCGGCTGGGGCGATCCGTTCGAGCGGCCGGCCGAAAGGGTGCTGGCCGATGTCCGACGCGGCGCCGTCTCGGCCGAGAGCGCGGCCCACGACTACGGTGTCGTGCTGCGCGACGGCGCCGTCGACGAAGCCGCCACGGTGGCGCTTCGCGCCGGACGCCCCACCCGGCCGGCCCGGGATTTCGCGTTCGGCGCCGAGCGCGACGCCTTCGAGGCGGTCTGGACCGAGGAACGCTTCGCGCTCCTGACCGATTTCCTCGCCGCCGCCCCGGTCGACTGGCGCTATTTCCTGAAGCAGCGCGTGTTCGACCGGGTCGACGCCCGCACGGCCGGCGCGGCATCGGTCGCCGAGGAGATGGCGGCGATCTTCGCGGGCCTGCGCGCGCAATTCCGCTGGTGAGGGGCGCATGCGGTCCGGCGGTCCGCGCTCGGAATCAAGCCCGGACGCGACGCAGCAGCGGCAGTTTGAGCCGTGCATGACGGGTCGCGGCCAGCGCAAAGACGACCCGCAGCCATCGCGCCGGCAGACCGGCGTCCGACGCCGCCACGACACGGTCGAGGAGACCGGCGACAGGTTCCAGCGCCGCGGCCCGGACGGCGGTGGCGAGATCCCCCGCGGTCGCGCGATGGACGGCAGGACCGGCCGCCTCGCCCTGCTCCGCCAGGGTGAGAATGCGATCGAGCGCGTCGTCGATCAGCCGTTCGGTCGCGGTCCCGCTCCGGTCTTCCGCGAATTGTGGCGGGGCGATCCTCACGGTCGGCTCCGAGGCTGCGGAGGCCGCGGCGGGCCGGGCACAGTCCAACGCCAGGGTCGTCCGCTCGATCAGCGCAAAAGGCGTCAGCGCGATCCGCCCGTCCCGGATGCCTGCCGCGACGACGACGGCCCAGGGCGCGCCATGCTCGGTCAGGCGGCCGAGCGCCTCGATCCGCGCGCGAGCCGCCGGCTCGGCGTCGATTTCGAGACCCAGCCAGCGTCCACCGCCATCGACGATCGGCCAGCGCACGGCGTGGCGGACCGCATCGCGTTCGAGCGGTGCCGATGCCGAGGGCATCAGGATAGCGGTTGCGATGGCCTCTTCCCAAGATGCGGCCGTCGCATCCAGGCGTTCGCGCAGGTGGGCCTGGAGCCGCGACCAGTCGTCGAAGGCGACGGGCCAGGCGCTGACCGCCTCGATCGCCGCCGCCCAGGGCTCGGCGGCCGTCACCCGGCCGTGGCGCGCGGTCGCGATATCGCCGCGTGAGGTCGCGACCGCATCCTGGAGACGGAAACGGCGCCCGGACAGATCTGCGAGGACATGCCCCCAGACGGCCGCGTCGAAATAGCCCCGGGCCGGCTCGAAGCCGGGATCCTGGCCATGGGCCCGCACCAGGGTCGCGTGCCGGATGATCCCGGCCGCCGTGTCGTAGAAGGCGGCGGTCACGCCCCGAGCGCCGGATGGCGCCACCCAGAGATGCCCGCCGAGCCCGATCAGTTCCATGTCGGGCGGCAGGGGGGGCGCGGCCGCTTCTGCCGGCCGGCGCTCGGCGTTTCCGACGCCGTCCGCAAACGCGTCGTCGCGGCCTGCCGCCGCGGCCGCGAGGCCGAGATCGACCAGCAGCGTCCGGACATCGGAAGCCGGATCGCGCCGGCGCGCCCGATCCAGCCCATCGGCGATGGTGCCCAGGCCTGCCGCCACATCCGGGCGGCCGGCCGCCCGCGCCGCCGCGGCAAAATCGGCCAGTTCACGGTCGAACCGATCCGAGGCGACGGAAAGACCCGTGGCGAAGATCCGGCCGAGCAATGCCTCGACCCGGCGCGGCCAGTCCGGGACCGCCGCTGCCGCTGCGCGGCGGGACGGTTGCCGGGCCGCGGAGCCGGCGGAACCGCGATCACCAACAGCTGCCGGCCGGTCCGATGCGGCGCCGTCGTCGGACGGTACGGCGGGCCGCTCGCCCCGGCCAGGACCCGCCGCTTTCGGGGTGCGAGGCGGCACCTCCGGGGCCGCATCCGCCGGGACCGCATCCGCCGGCACCGTCGGGACTGCGGCCGGCGGAACCTTGTCCGAAAGTCCGGCCCCTTGCCCCTGCAGGGCAAAGACCGCAGCGATCCGATGCCTGCAAAGGATCGGCGACGGGCAGGAGCAGCGGCTCTTGGCGAGGCCGCCGACGCCGAGCCGCGCCGTCTCGCCGTCGATCGCGAACGTAAATTCCCCGGTCTCCGACAGCGCCGCAACGCCACGTCCGGATGCGGCATCCGCCTTGGCCCGGCGGACCAGGCCGTGTGACGAGGCCGACGCCAGATCCGCCTCGGTCACATCGCGATAGGCCGCGGCGAGCCGGGTCCCGGTCATGCGATGATGTCCGCCAGCCATTCGGCGAAGCGGTCCGGCGTCAGTGCGGCGACCTGCATGCCGGCGTCCGCAAGCCGCGCCGCGATCGCCCGGTCGTAGACGGGCGTGGCGGCCTCGTCCAGCGCTGCCAAGCCGAGGGTGACCACCCGTGCCTCGTTGAGGCGCCGAACGGCGGCGACCAGCCGGGCGACCGAGGCGCCTTCGCAGAAGTCGCTGACCAGGGCCAGGACGGTCCGGCTCGGCTGGGTGATCAGGCTTTCGCAATAGGCCAGCGCCGCCCCGATATTGGTGCCGCCCCCCAGTTGGACGGCGAAAAGGAGATCGATCGGGTCGTCGAGGCGGTCGGACAGGTCGACCACCGCCGTGTCGAACACCACGAAGCGAACCTCCACGCCCGGCAGCCGTGCCATGATCGACGCCATGACGGTGGCATGAACCAGCGACATCAGCATCGATCCGCTCTGGTCGACGCAGAGGATCACGGTGAAGGGCAGGCGGCGGCTTTGCCGGCCGTTGAAGCGCAGGCGCTGCGGAACCAGCCGGCGCGTCTGGGGATCGTAGTGCGCCAGATTGCTCCGGACCGTCCCGGCCAGATCGAAGTCCGCCGCGCTGCGCAGCCCGACCGCCCGATGCCGGCGGCGGCGGCCGGACAGGGACCTTTCCATGCGAGGCTTCAACCGGCGCACGATCTCGTCGACCACCTCGGCCACGATCTTGCGCGCCATGTCGGCCAAACGAGGATCGATCCGCCCCTTGAAGGTGAGCAGCACCTTCATCAGATCGCGGTTCGGTTCCAACCGTGCGAGGAGTTCGGGATCGGCCAACAGGTCGGACATCCCGAACCGGTCGATGGCATGGCCCTGGACCGCCTCGAACACGCTGCGCGGAAACAGCCGGCGCATGTCTGCGAGCCATTCCGGCAGGGCGATCTGCGAAGGATCGAGCGTGCCGCTTTGGCTGCGCCGACCGAGACCGCGGCCATAGACCACCTCCAGTGCCCCGTCGATGCGCGCGTCCCGCTCCGACAGACCGCCGCCGAGATCGCCCGCATGGCGGCCGAGCGCCATGCGCCAGCGGTTGAGGCGGTGCAGCCGGTCGCCTTCGGACTCGGTTTCGCTCATGCCTCGCCCGCCAGCCATGCGGCCAGCCCCTGGGCCCGCCAGCGTTCGGCAAGCCGGAGGCCGATCGCGGTATTCTCGGCAAGTTCCGAGGCGGTCAGTCCGGCCGCCATGTCGGGCGCGCCGCTGGTACCGTGCAGCCCCGGAATGAGCGCAGCGATCCGCTCGATCTCGATCGGATTGAGGGACGAGAAGGCCAGCCGCAGTTCCGGCAGCACGGCCAGGAAGGTGACATCGTCGAGGCGCGCCAGAAAGCCGTCGACCATCCCGATCAGCGCCGGGCTGCCGACCAGGAAGCGTGGCACGGCCGCGAGGATCCCGCTCAGGACCGCGGCCCGCTCCGAGGCCTGTTCGTAGACGCCGGCAAATGCGTTCTGCACGCGCCGTTCGAAGGCTTCTTCGCCGAGGCATCCGAGAACGCGTGCAACGGCCGCCACCGCACCGAGCAGAAAAGGCGGCAGGTCGCCGTCGATCAGGTCCAGGACAGCCTCGGTCAGCAGCGTCCGATCGAATGCCGCGAGGTTTTCCGGATCGGTCAGATCGGCGGCCAGATCGGCAAGGCCGCGAGCCGCCGCGATCGCCTGCTGCCCGTCGAGATCCGACAGGGTGGCGAGCGAGGCGGCGAGACGGCGATAGCACAGGCCGACCAGGGCGGCGGCCGTCTGTTCGGGCTCTCCCTGCGCCGGCGCCGACAGGATCCGGAAGGCCGCCAGCAGGTCCGGCAGCGCACTCACTTCGACGAGGATCGCTTCGATCCGCGACGCGATCGCCGCCAGTTCGCCGCCGAGACCCGCGCGCCGTGCGGCGGCATAGAGCGCCGCGGCGGGGGCCGCCTCGCGACCGCGGCCGTCCTTGGCCAGCCCTTCGAGGCGACGCAGGATCTCGGTCCTGCAGACGGTTTCCAGCCGATCGCCGTCAAGCAGGCGGTCGAACAGGGCCGCCTCGACAGCCGGCCCCCAGGCATAGCTCCAGGTCTCGTGCAGTTGGGTCGACCGACGCCGTTGCCCCGGATCGGGACCGGAGATGCGGCGCGCGAAGCCCGCTCCGATCAGGTCGAGCGCATGCAGGAAACGGCTCGCGGCGCGGTGACGGGGCTTGCGCTGGAGATCGAGGACCCGGGAGGCCGGCGCGGCGCGATCGAGCGCAAAGCCGAGGGCCCGGGCTGTGGCGCGGACGTCCTCGACCAGAGGCACGACGAAACGGCCGGGCGGCACCTCGCCGATCCGGTCGCCGGTCAGATAGCCCTCGAAGGCCGCAAGCACCGGCGCGGTCCCGGCCTCGACCGCGTCCTTGACGGCGGTTGCCCGCACGGCATCGATCAGTTCGCTGCGGCCCGGACCCGGCAGTCCGCGCAGGACGGCAAGCCGCGATGCGGTCTCGGCGGCGGCCCGCAGGGTCGGCAGCCGGAACGCCGCGTCCTGCCCGTCGCGCCGCAGACGGTCGGCGAAGCCGACGAGGATGTCGAGCGCCAGTCCGTCCCATGTCGCCGTCGCATCGCTGGCGAATGCATGCGCGAGGCGCTCATAGAAGCCGGGCGACGGCAGACCGGCCGCGTAGCCGTCGGCACGGTCGAGCCGCGCATAGTCGTAGCGCACCAGCGCAAGTCGGCCGGCCGGCGACGGCTGCGATACCGGCCGGGTCTCGGCCTGCAGAGCCGGCACGTGCAGTCCGCCGACCACGACCGCGAGCAGCCCACCGGCCGCGGCGGCCTCCGCGAGGACGTGTCGCATATGCGCCTCGCGGGCGAGCCTGCCGTCGTCGGCATGCGACTGCGGCGACAGGGTTTCGCGCAGATGCCGGCAATAGGTTTCGACCGTTTGGAAGAAGCCGCGCCAGTCCCGATGCCCGATCCGGCTTTCGAACAGACGATCCCAGACCTCGTTGCCGTCGCGGGCGCCGGTCCGTTCGCAGAGTGCACGAACATAGGCGCCGGCTGTGAACGCCTCCTCCTGTGTCAGCAGGACCGGATGCCCCTCGGCTGCAGCACCAGGATCGAGCATGGCGGGATGGCGCGATGGCAGGTCGATGGCCGTCACCGGCACGCCGTTGCGGAACGCCCAGCGCAGGGCGACCAGTTCGGGCGAATGATCGCACAGCGGATAGTACGAGATCGCCTCGGAGTCGGTCCCGGACGATGTTCGGTCGGGCATCGAGACGATGGCCACCGGCGCCACGATGCGCGGGTCGGCGAGCGCCCCGATCAGGTCCACAAAATCCGCCGGTGCCTCGATCAGCAGTCTCGCGGGACGGATCTCGTCGAGCGCCACGGCCAGCATCGCCGCACAGGCGGGACTGTGATGCCGGATCGGAAAGACGACGATCTCGGCGGCGCCCTCGGCCATGCCCGGCCTCAACCGTCCTTCAGGGCCTTGGCGGCGGCGGCATGAAACTCGGCCCAGGCCTTCTGACGCTGGCCACGCGGACGGACGATCTGGTCGAGATAGGCTCTGACCTTGCGCACATCGTCCGGGTTGTCCTTCAGCACCACGCCGTGCAGCTGGCGCCCGACATGGCCGCCGTCGACCCGCCCCTGCCCGAACCAGGCGGCATCGAGGCTGGCCGCATGGGCGACGTTGACCGCCTCGGCCGTGGACATGACCGCATCCGGACGGGCGATCGGCGCACCGTCCTGGGTTCGGCCGATGCGCAGGTCCTGAAAGGCCTGGACCAGCACGTCGAGCACCTCGTCGGGCCAGAGAACCCGGGGCGCCAGGCCGGCCAGCCGATCGCCCAGCTGGCGCTGGATCAGCGCCCTCTCCAGGGCCGGGTCGGCCAGCGGCTTCACGGTCTCGAAGTTGAAGCGGCGCTTCAGGGCGCTCGACATCTCGTGGACGCCCCGATCGCGCAGGTTGGCGGTGGCGATGATGTTGAAGCCCGGCCGGGCGAAGCGGTGCGCGCCGAGTTCCGGCATGGCCATCACCTTCTCGGACAGGATCGAGATCAGCGCATCCTGGATCTCCTGCGGGCAACGGGTGATCTCCTCGATCCGCACGAGCCGCCCTTCGGTCATGGCGCGCAGCACCGGAGACGGGGCCAGCGCCCGTTCGCTCGGCCCCTCGGCGATCAGCAGCGCATAGTTCCAGCCGTAGCGGATATGGTCGTCGGTGGTCCCGGACGATCCCTGCACTGTCAGGGTCGAGGTTCCCGATATCGCCGCGGCCAGAAGCTCCGACAGCATGGATTTTGCGGTGCCCGGCTCGCCGACCAGCAGAAGCCCCTGTTCGCTCAGCAGGCTGACGATGGCGCGCTCGACCAGGCCGTCGTCGCCGAAGAACTTGCGCGACACGCCGAGACCGGGCTCGCCGAGAATGAAGCTCCGGACCGCTCGCGGGGAAAGCCGCCAGCCGTCCGGCCGTCCCCCGGTATCAGCCGCAGCCAGGCGGGCGAGTTCGTCGGCATGGCGCTGCTCGGCCGCGGGGCGCAGCATTTCGGCGGGCGGCATCAGAGCTGCACCGTGGTCTGCCATGCCGGATCGAAGCCGCGGCCGGCCGCCGCGATCGCATGATAGTCGTTCCAGGCCTCGGACATGAGCGCCGCCGGCACCGCGGACAGCAGCATCGGATGACCGTAGCGCGGACTGCCGCCGTCGGTCTTCGGCACGAAGGACAGCGACATCAACGCCGTCGTTCGGTTCTCCTCGGGCAGGGCATTGCCGGAGAACGTGATCACCACGACCAGCTTCAGCGATTCGAAATGTTTCTCATAGGTCGTGAACCAGCCGCCGTCGCCGGTCGGCCCGCGCTGATAGCCGCGCTTGGTGGCGACGCCGCGCAGCGTGAAGGCGTCGACCAGATGGCCCTCCCGATCCCCGATCGTCTTGGCCTGCGCCGCGGCCGGGTCGGTGCGCAGGATCGGCCGGCCGAACTGTACGAAGAGCGGCTCGATCGCATAGTCGGCGAGATGGCGCTGCCAGGCTTCCGCATCCCCGGGCGACATATGCAGCGGATGGGCGAGACCGACGGTGGCGAAATCCGCCGGATCGACCGGCGTGTCGGCTGCGTCGGTCAAGGTGAGATCGTCGAGCGGCCGGAACGCGGCGACGACCGCGCCGGAGGCGTCGTAACCGAGCCAAACCAACCGCTGGACCAGCCGGCCGATGACCGGGTGGCGCAGCAGGAAGCCGGTCCACTCCGCAATCGGCCAGCGGCGTTCGCAGCAGAAGGCCTCGTAGAGGCGCTGGGACTGCAGGTCGACGACCTGCCGGATCTCCTTGCGCGCCTGGGACAGCTGCTTCTTGGCGGCCGCAAGGCCCGCCTCGTCGTCGGCCGTCGCCGGCAGCCCCTGGACCGGCTTGCCGTCGGGGTTGAACAGGGCCAGCTTCAGTCCGGCATCCAGGCGTGCGCCATAGACACGGTCGCCGATCGGCAGTTCGAGGAGACCGGTCTCGTCGAGACCTCCGGTCGGCGCGGTCCGATCGCCGAGTTCGTCGCGCGTCCAGCCGCGTTCCGCGGAAATCTCGTCGATCAGTTCGGCCGCGCGCTGCTGCACGCCCTTGGTCCGGTAGCGGTTGGCGATGGCGAGCAGAAACTGCAGGGCGACCGGGTCCGGGTTGCCGGCGACGCATTCCATCAGCGCCCGGCATTGGGCGGTGCGGATATAGAACTCCTTCAGGTAGGCTTTCACGATCTGGACCAGGGTGACGCCCGGAATCCGGGCGGCGAGGCCCAGCATGCCCTTCTGGTCGATCGCCGAGCCGTAGAACTGGAACAGTTTCTCCTGCTTCAGGATCGCATAGAGCCGTTCCCGGCTCATTTCCGGCTGCCAGGAGCGATAGACCGGCAATTGGGTGTCGACCAGGGCCTCGGCATGGGCGGCGGCCTCGGCCTCGGTCGGCCGGCGCGTGTCCTCGGCGATGAAGGATTGCAGCAGGAACACCCCGAGCGCCGCCGCGCTCTGCGGCTGCATCTCGTCGAGCAGCAGGTCGAAGAGAGCGTTACCGCGCGGCTGCTTCAGCTTCACCGCGACCAGCGTCCACCAGCGCGGCACGTCCGGATCGATCGGCCGGCCGTCGCGCCAGAGCAGCGGCGGCATGACCTCGAAGCGGAGCCAGTCCGGCCCGGGCTTGGCCTGGGCCAGGCCCGCCCTGGCTTCGCGCGCCAGCGCCTCGGCCGACATGAATCGCCCGATATCGCCGCCGAGCCGGCGCAGAGCGGTCAGCAGGGCGGCGCGCGCCACCTCCGACTTCTCCTTGCCGAGCGCCGCCTCGATGACCGCGACCGCCTCCCGATCCCCGCGCGCGGCCAGCCAGGCGGCCGCGCGCGCCCGGATTTCGGCCTTGGGCGACTGAACCAGGGGACGGAGCAACGGATCCGCACCGGCGAAATCGGCGAGCAGGCTCTGTGCCAGGCTTCGCGACGGAGCCCGATCGCCGATCCCCAACTCGATCAGACGGGAAAGATAGCGCTCGGGGATTGCCGGCAGCCAGGACAGAAGCACCAGGGCGCGATCCAGGGACAGCGCCGTCTTCTGCCCGGGGGCGGCAAGGCCGAGCGCCTGATCGATGACCGCAAGATTCTCCGCCAAATAGGGCCAGAAGCGGTCGATCTGGACGTCGGCGAGATCATTGAAATTGTAGCCGTCTGCGATCAGTGCGCGCAGCGGATAGTCCGGTTCGAAGGGCAGCAGCGGCATCAGGGTCCGCACATCGGCGCCCGCCGGCGCCTTTGCCATCAACCGGCTGTCGGCAGAGAACAGCCAGGAGACAGCCTGATATCCCTGCATGCCTCTTGCGACCCACCAGCGTGCGAGATGCTGCAAGGTGAAGTCGGGCAGTTCGAAGATGCTTCTGATCGTGACGGCGGGCTTGGGAACGACGTGGCCGGACGCCAGTAGAACGGGCAGTCCGACATCCCCTTCGACGGGCTCGCCGTCCATCACGCGCAGCACGTCGTCGGCCAGTCCGGGACGGCATAGCTCCCATGCCGCGGGAGAACTGTCGCGACGGGTTTCCAACTCGCGGTTCCACTCTTCGAGATGGGCCTTGAGCGCAGCTCGTCCGGCCGCGCCGACAGGACGCTCCGGCTCGGGCGGCACGATCGGAGGGATGATCACCGTCACGCCACCGAGGCCGCGATAGGACCCGCCCCCCTCGGCCCGAACGGTCGTCTCCTCGGCGGCCTGCCCGCCGCCGGCGGCATCGAGAACCGACAGCGCCGATGTGATGGCCGCCCGCACCGGCTTGGCCTTCTCACCCTCGAGATGGCGGGACAGCAGGCCGGCGGCCTCCGCCTTCAGATAGGCCGCGGCGGTTTCGACCGCGGTCATCCGCTCTTTCTGCCCACCTTCGGACAACGCTCTGCCGATGCGTTCGCGCAGACGCTCGGGATCGGCCCCGGACAGAGCCGCCCGCGCCGCGGCGCGCACGCCCTTCGCCGTATCCTGCTGCGCCGCATAGACGAGATCGAACAGCGCCGGCTCGTTCAGGAGCCCATGGTGGCCGAGATAGCCGATCAGACTGGCGCGCGACGGTGCCGTCAGCGCCGCGATATGGGCCGGCATTGTCTCGGCGCGGCTGCGGATGAAATCGGGCAAGCCCGCCATCGTGAAAGAGTTGGCGTCGTCGCCCGGCGTGAAGGGATCGACCCCGTTGAAGACGATGTTCAGGATCGTGGCCTCGTCGATGCCGGCGGCGCGGCACAGATCCCGCAACCGCCCGCTCGACAGGCTCTCCGACCAGGGCGAGCGACGTTGCGCGCGGTCCAGCGTCGAGGACGCGCTCAGAGCGCTGCTCACGTAGGCGCGCAGCCAATCCGGCGTCGCAGGTCCGCCATGGTACCGGCGCCACCATTCATTGTGATTGAAACCCGCATCCAGGACGCGGGCCAGCCGAAAGACGATCTCCGGCCGCCAGCTTTTCGGCGCGTTCAGGAAATCGACGATCGGCACGGCCAGCAGCACCGCTCCGCTGTCAAATGGGTGCATTTGAAACCTAAGGGTGAATTTCTCCCATATGAGGCCCACCACCGCCTCGTCCTCGCCGAAGAGGACATAGCGCCGGGTCCGCTTCGGCAGCGAGGAGTCCGTGCCGGGGATCGCTCCGGCGAGCGGTTCGAAGGCGCGGAAGAAGGCTTCGAGGCTCGTCAGATCGGCCGGGTCGAGACCGGTCTCCGGCTCCGCGCGGCCCAGCAGGCGATCGATCAGACTCGGCATGACATCCCCAAAGCGAAGGCCCGCAATTCAACACTTAAACGGCGCAACCGTGCAAGTTGCATGACGGCCGTTCAGCCATGATCTGGGCAAGGACATCGGCGCCGGCCGGATCGCGGGGACGCGCGGGGCCGACGGTGGCGCCGGCCCTCGGAGAGCGGCCGAGAGGCGGCGTTGCGCCACTCCGGACGCGAACAGATCGGTCCTCCCGTCATCGGCCTCGCCGGCGGGGCTGCCCGGCAGCCGGGAAAATCGCAGCACGCTCAGGAGATGCCGGCAATGGCCGCGCCGGACGGCGGCCCAGGCTTCGCGGGTCGAACGATGCCGCTTCACCCGGCCATTTCAACTGCCGGCACAAGGCTCGGCGCCGCCGTCGATCCGCGCTCGATCAGGGTCGGGCGGAGCATGAATTTGCACCGCGTCTCCCGGTCCTGCCCCTCGCGCGTGGCCATCCGGAACAGGAAGTCCGTCGACGCCGTCGCCAGGTCCTCGACCGGCAACGCGATGGTGGTGATGCCGTCACCGCACCAGCGCAGGGTCGGCGAATCGCCGAAGCCGACAAAAGACAGGTCCCGGGGAACCGACACGCCGTGCCGGCGCACGCTGTCATAGGCGCCGATGCTGATGCGGGCGCCGGCGGTCACCACCGCGCTCGGCGGGCGGTCGGCGGCGAGCAGCCGGTCCATGGCGGCGCGGCCGAACTCGCTGTCGCAGCTGCCGGCATGGATCAGCGCCTCGTCGACCGCAATGCCGGCCTCCTGCAGGGTTCGGCGGAACCCGGCGAGCCGCAACTCCCCGGTCGAGATCGCCACCGTGGAGCCGATATAGGCGATCCGGCGGTGGCCCTGCGCGATCAGATGGCCGGCGGCAAGCCGCATCGCCTCGACATCCTCGATCCCGAACCAGTCGGAAGAGACCGCCGGGCAGTGCCGGACGAACTGGATATGGTCCATCGAGCGCATCAGCTTCAGCGTCTCCGGACGCGGGGCGATGCTCGGGATCATGATCACCCCGATCGCCCGGGCGGAGCGCAGGTTGCGCAGGTGATGCAGTTCGAGCGCCGCATCGTCGTCCGTGACGGCGAGCACGAGTTGCACGCCCCGTTCCCGGCAGCAGCGGGCGATGGCCTTGGCGGCGGTCGAATAGAGGTCGTTCTGAATGTCGGGCACCAGGAGCCCGACCATCGCGCTGGTGCCCGTCCGCATGGCCTGGGCGGCGCGGTCGACGACATAGCCCTGCCGCTCGGCCGCCGCGGCGACCCGCTCGCGGGTCTCTCGGCTGATCCGCGGCGAATCCGCCAGCGCCCGGGCGACCGTCGACACCGAAAGGCCGAGCGCTTCGGCGAGATCCTTCATCTTGACCGGTTGCTTCATCGGCAGCCTCGCGCAATCGATTGCGCATCCTTTGGTTCATTGACGACAAACTAGCAGGCAGGTCAGGCTGTTTACAGCGCAATCGTTTGCACGTACCGTCCCCTTCAGACGCTGCGACGTCGACCCGGAGTGCCGGGGGTGCGTTCGCCCTGTCCAAAAAGACCGATCGGGAGGATTTCATGGATTCGAGCTTCGGAACACCGATTTCGCGCCGGCGCCTCGGCGGCCTCGGGCTCGCGGCCCTGGCGATGCCGGGCGTGATCACTGCCGCGCGGGCGCAGCAGAAGTTCACATGCCGCATCGCCCATACCGAAGGCATCGGCACGCCGATCACGCTCGCCTTCGAGAAGTGGACCGGCATCCTCAAGGACAAGAGCGGTGGCCGGATCGACGCCCAGCATTTTCCCGCCGCCCAGCTCGGCGGCCTCGCCCAGGCGCTTGAAGGCAGCCGCATCGGCACCATCCAGGTCACGACCGCCGGCCCCGACAGCGAGGAGGCGATCGCGCCGGAAATCGCGGCCTTCGGCGGCGCGCCCGGCTTCATCTACAAGGACGAGGCCCATGTCGACCGCGTGCTGCAGGGACCGCTCGGCAAGGAGGTCTCGGATATCGCCCGCAAGAAGACCGGCGTCGAATTCGTCGCCTATGCGGAGACCGGCTTCCGCCACATCCTGTCCAAGCGTCCGGTCACCGCGCTCGACAGTCTGAAGGGCCTCAAGATCCGGGTACCCGAGCTGCGCATCTGGGTCGACTTCTGGAAAGCTCTCGGCGCCAATCCGACGCCGCTGCCCTATTCGGAGCAGTATTCGGCGCTTTCGACCGGCGTGATCGACGGGCTCGATTCGGACTTCTTCTCCGTGCTCGGCTTCAAGTGGTACGAGCAGGCTAAGAACGTCACCGTGACGGCGCATTGGTTCCTGCCCAAGGCGGTGCGGGTCAACGCCCGCTGGCTCGACGGGCTGCCGGCCGACCTGCAGGACCTGGTCCGGAGTTCCGCCCGGGAGGTGTTCGCCGAGCAGCGCGCGACCAACCGCGCCAATGCCGACAAAGCGCTCGCCGATCTCGAGAAGCTCGGCTGCTCGGTCAACCGGATCTCGCCGGAGGAACGCGCGCAGTGGGCCAAGCTGACCGCGCCGCTGTTCGATCAGTTCGGCGCCAAGAGCCCGGAGACCAAGGCGATGATCGAGAAGATCCGGCAGCTTGCCTGATCGCTTTCCACGCGCCGTCGGCCGGAGCGCACATCCGGCCGACGGCGCCCGTCTGCCCCCCATCTGCCGCCCCGCCCCGTCTGCGCCACCCGTCTGCCGCCCCCGGACTCCGCGAGCCATGGTTGCCCAAATGATGTCGGAAGATTCGCCCGTCCCGCCCGCCGCGTGGCGCGGCTTCGGGCTGCTCGACGGGGTCATCGAGACCCTCTGCGTCGGTCTCATGCTCGGCTCGGCCGGGATCGCGGTGCTGCAGGTGTTCTGCCGCTACGTGCTCTCCGCGGCGTTGCCGTGGCCGGAAGAGGTCTCGATCTGGCTGTTCACCTGGGCGGTCTTCCTCGGCATGGCGCTCGCCGTGGGACGCCGCTCGCACATCGCCATCGACCTGATCAGCCGGCATCTCCCGCCGCGCCTGCGCCGGGTCCATGCCCATCTGGTCGAGGCCATGGTGGCGGCCACCAGCGTCATGATGGTCGTGCAGGGCCTCGACTTTGCCGGGCGGGCGATCCAAGTCTCGCCGGCGATGCAGTGGCCGCTGACCTGGCTCTTCGTCTCGATCGCGGCCGGCGGGCTGCTCAATCTGGTCTACCTGCTGCGCCCGGTCGGCGGCATGCCGAGCCTCGGCGGGCTGTTCGCCATCCTGACGGGTGCCGCCGTCTATCTGGTGGTCCGGCACGGGGCGGCGCTGGTCTGGAACGAAGCGGGCAGCGCCGGCGCGCTGATGGCGGTCGCCTTCACCCTGGTCCTGCTGGAGGTGCCGATCGCCTTCGCGCTCGCCTTCGGGGCTTTCGCGGCCTTCGCACCGCTCGGCGACATCATGCTGGTCATCGTGCCGCAGAACATGGCCTCGTCGCTGAATTCCTTCACGCTGCTTGCGATCCCCTTCTTCATCATGGCGGCGGCGGTGATGAATGCGGGCGGCATCACGGCGCGTCTGGTCGATTTCGCGATCACCCTGGTCGGCCATTTCCGCGGCGGTCTCGGCCAGGCCAACGTGGTCACCAATACGCTGCTGGCCGGCGTGTCCGGATCGTCGACCGCCGACGCTTCGGCGATCGCAAAGCTGATGGTCCCCGAAATGGAGCGGCACGGCTATCATCGCGCCTTCGGCTGCGCGCTGACCTCCGCGTCCTCGACGCTCGCCAACCTGATCCCGCCGAGCCTCGGCCTGATCATCTACGCCGCGCTCGCCTCCGTGTCGGTCGGCGCCCTGTTCGTCGCCACCATCATCCCGGGCCTGATGGCCGCCGCGGCGCTGATCACCGTGGTCTATGTGGTCTCCCGTGTGAAAGGGTTCGGCGGCAATGTCGCTCGGGCTAGCTGGGGGGCGCGGGGCGAAGCGCTGATGAAGGCCGTCCCGGCCCTGCTGCTGCCGCTCCTCATCGTCGGCGGCGTCCGCTTCGGCGTCTTCACGGCCACCGAGGCCGGCGCCGTGGCCTTCGTCTACGCGCTTCTGTGCGGCGCCTTCTACTATCGCAGCCTGTCGGCGCGGCGATTCCTGGACGCCGTCCGCGAATCCACCTTCGATACCGTCGTCATCGTGGTGATCATTGCCGCCGCAGCGCCCTTCGCCTGGGTGCTCGCGGCAGAGCAGGTGCCGCAGAAGATCGCCGCAGCGCTCGGCGCCTATACCCAGAGCCCCGTCCTGCTGCTTCTGCTGATCAACCTGTTCCTGCTGGTGGTCGGCCTGTTCATGGAGATGATCGCCGCGATGGTCATCCTGGTGCCGATCCTGGTGCCGCTGATCGTCGCCGCCGGGGTCGATCCGGTCCAGTTCGGCATCGTCCTGGTCATGAATCTGGTCATCGGCGCCCTGACCCCGCCGATGGGCGTCCTGGTCTTCACGACGGCGCGCGTCGGCGGCGCCAATGTGGTCGAGGTCTTTCGGGCCATTCTCCCCTTCATCGCCGCGCTCTGCGCCGTCCTCCTGCTGGTCACCTACGTGCCGGTCCTCACCCTTGGCCCGGTCCGCTGGCTCGGCCCCTGATCGGAACGCACCTGCCATGACCAAGCTGCGCATCGGTATCGTCGGCCTCGGGATGGCGGTCACCCCGCATGCCCGCGGTCTCGTGGACCTCGCCGACACCGTCGAAGTGATCCATGCCTTCAGCCCGAGCGCGGAGCGGCGCGCCGCCTTCGCCGGCCGGTTCCCGTTCCCGCTCGCCGACAGCCTGGACGCGATCCTGGACGACCGCTCCGTCGACGCGGTCCTCGTGCTGACGCCCGCCAACACGCATCTCGACATCGTTCGCCGTTGCGCCGACGCCGGCAAGCACGTGCTTCTGGAAAAGCCGATCGAGATCACCTCCGCGCGCGCCGAGGCCGCCGTCGCCGTCTGCCGCACCGCCGGCGTGACGCTCGGCATCGTGTTGCAGCACCGCTTCCGGCCGGCCGCGGTGACGCTGGCCGATGCGATCGCCACGGGCGCGCTCGGCGAGATCATCGGATGTTCGACCGTGATCCGCCTGTGGCGGCCGCAGAGCTATTACGACGAGCCCGGCCGCGGCAGCTTCGCCCGCGATGGCGGCGGCGTGCTGATCTCGCAGGGCATCCATACGCTCGACCTGATGCTGAGCCTGGCCGGCCCGATCGCCGAGGTCGCCGGCAGCGCCTTGACCAGCCCGGTGCATCGCATGGAGACCGAGGACATGGTCGCGGCGGCGGTGCGCTACGCCAACGGCGCCATCGGCACCATCGACGCCACGACGGCGGCCTATCCGGGCTTTGCCGAGCGCATCGAACTGATCGCCCGCAACGCGACCGCGTCCCTGGTCGGAACCGCACTGCAAATCGCCTGGCACGACGGCCGCCGCACGGAGATCGAACCCGATCGCAGCGCGGGCGGTACCGGTGCCGACCCGATGGCCTTCCCGCACGACTATCACCGCGCCGTCATGGCCGATTTCGCGACGGCAATCCGGACCGGCGGCAAGCCCCGGGTGACCGGCGAGGAGGCCCTGAAGGTGCATCGGCTGATCGATGCGTTGATCGACGCCGGTCGAACCGGCGATCGTGTTCGCGTCCGGAGCGACTGAGCCGCCATGATCCGCTTCGCCGCCATCGGGCTCGACCACCGCCACATCTACCATATGGTCGCCGAGCTCTCCGCCGCCGGGGCCGAGTGCGCGGGCTACTGTCCGCTCACCTCCGACCCGCGTGTCCTGGCCGGCTTCCGGGAGCGCTTCCCGCATCTCGAACCAGTCGACCGCCGACACCTGCTGGAGGACCCGACCATCGCAGTCGTGTGCTCGGCGGCGATCCCGCGCGACCGGGCCGCGATCGCCATCGAGGCGATGCGGCACGGCAAGGACGTGATGGTCGACAAGCCGGGCGTGACCACGCCGGAACAGCTCGCCGCCGTCGAGGCCTGCGTCGCCAAGACCGGCCGCATCTTCTCGATCTGCTTCTCCGAGCGCTTCGTGGTCCGCGCCTCCGAGGTCGCGGCGCGGATCGTGGCCGAGGGCGGCATCGGCACTGTGGTGCAGACCATCGGCATCGGTCCGCATCGCCTGAACCGGGCCATCCGCCCCGCCTGGTTCTTCGACCCGGCCGCCTATGGAGGCATCCTGGTCGACATCGCCTCGCACCAGATCGACCAGTTCCTGTTCTATACAGGGTCGACCGACGCCGCGATCGTCGCCAGTGCGACCGCCAATCACGCCGTGCCGGACATCCCGGCCTTCGCGGATTTCGGCGAGATCCTGCTGCGCAGCGACCGCGCCTCCGGCTATATCCGGGTCGACTGGTACACCCCGGACGGGCTGCCGACCTGGGGTGACGGCCGCCTGACCATCCTGGGCACCGACGGCACCATCGAACTGCGCAAGTATCTCGATATCGCCGGCCGGCCGGGCGCCGATCATGTCTTCCTCGCCGATCGCAAGGGCACCCGCCATATCGACGCCTCGGCCGAGCCGCTGACCTATTTCCGGCGCTTCCTCGACGACGTGCGCGACCGCTCCGAAAGCGCCATGCCGCAGGCGCATGTCTTCCGCGTAACGCGCCTGTCGCTCGAAGCCGAAGCCCGCGCGTCGCGCATCGGAGGCCCCGCGACGTAACGGCCGCCGAAAGATTTCGGCCGGAGACGGGGTGCGGCGGCCGCGGCACCAAAGCCCGGCCCCGCGACGCGATCGCCGCATCGGATCATGCCGCCTGACCTCGACGGCGAACCGGCGGCAGCGCAACGCCTGCGCCGACGGCCAGCCGGAAAGCAGGGTCCCCGAAGACGCCCGACGGCGGCACTCGATACTCCGACGCCGTTCTCGGCCGGAAATCCCAGGCGGGCCACCGTCCGAATTGGCGGAGCGGCCTCTCGGATCGCATCGATGAGGACAGCATCCTCAAGCTTGTCATGCCGCTCACCCGATGAGCGGATCGCGCTCAGGCGACTCGCGCCGCCTCGACCATGGAGGGCTCGATCAGGGCTTTTAGCGCCGGGAATGGAACCGGTTCGCTGAACAGATACCCCTGACCGCGCGTACAGCCACAGGCCATGATCATGTTAGCCTGGAATTCCGTCTCAATTCCCTCAGCCACAACCCTCAAGCCCAACCGCCGTCCCAGTGCAATGATAGTCTGCACGATGGCAAGACTTTCAGGATCCTGATCGAGCGCGGAGACGAAGGAGCGGTCGATTTTTATTTCGTCGAAGCCAAAGCCCCGAAGATAGGAGAGGGATGAATACCCGGTTCCGAAGTCGTCCAGCGATATCCAAATGCCGAGTTCGCGAAGCCGACTGATCAGGTCACGCGACCGGGCCTCATCGCACATCATCACACTCTCGGTGATTTCCAGTTTCAAACGCTCAGGCGCCAATGCCGTCCTGGCAAGGATATCCGCGACCATGGCCGGGACATCGACCCGCATCAGCTGCACCATCGAGAGATTGACCGAAACCTGAATGGGTTTCGCAAGTGCCGAGGCGTCGAGACAGGCCTTCTCCAGGACGATCTGCCCAATTTCGACAATATGACCGGAACTCTCCGCGACGGCGATGAACTCGCTTGGGGAGACAAGCCCTCGCCGCGGATGACGCCACCGCACCAGGGCTTCGATGCCGACCACGGAGCCCGTCGGAAGGTCGATAATCGGCTGGTAGAACGGCTCGAACTCTTTGTTGGCAACCGCCTGGCCAAGCTCGATCTCAAGTGCCCGACGGCGGACGATCTCATCCTCCATGCCCGGTTCGTAGAGCATCACGGTTCCCTTGCCGGCGCTCTTGGAACGGTTCAAAGCCAGATCGGCCTGCAAGAGCAGGTCCACCGCCCCCGAGCCGCCGTTTGAGACGCTCACCCCGATGCTGGCGTCGACAAACATGACCTGCCCATTGATCTCGTGGGGTGCTCGAAGCAGCCCATGGATCGCGTCGGCCGCCTGCATGGCCGCCTCGGCTCCGCCCACATTGGCCAGCAGAATGACAAACTCATCGCCGCCGAAGCGCGAGGCGACGGAACCCGGCCGCTGAACCACCCATTTTCGCAGCCGATCGGCGGTCGCGACAAGAAGCTTGTCTCCGATGAGATGGCCGAGCGTGTCGTTGATGGGCTTGAATCCGTCAAGATCGACGATGCACACCGCCAAGCCGTTGCCACCGGATTTCAGGGCGTCCGGCTGACGATTTGTCAGCGCGGACGCGAAGGCAGTTCGGAAGGCGGCGCGGTTCGGCAGTCCCGTCAAGGTGTCGTGGGCGGCGATATATTCGTATTGTTCCGCCGTCTCCTTCTCGGCAGCGTTGGCCCGCCGGAGCAACCGGTTCTGCAACAACAGAATCGCGATCAGCATGAAGCCGCTGATCAGGAGACCTGCGATCAAAAGCTGCTGGATGGATTGGAGCAGCCGGAGTTGCTCGTGATTTCTGGTGATCTGATTGGCACTTGCGGTTTGTGCCTCCGAGACGAGAATATCGACCGCCCCCTGGACCTTTGACGTCATGCCAAGGACCGCCTCTTGGGCTGATTTCATCTCGATGGTGGCTATATGCCGGCCTATTTCATTCAAGCCCGTGGAAATTGTCGCCAAGGTCTCCTGCCGTGAATTCCTTTCATCGATGAATTTTCGAAAGCTTCCCGATGCCCAGGTATTCAGGCGGGCCAATAGGATGTCGTGGTAGAGCCGAATGCCATCGGCGGCTTCTGCCGACGGGTTGAGGGAATATGTCATGACATGGTGGCTGAAGGTCGTCAGTTCGCGACGACCGTGCTCGGCCGTCCAGGCAATATCGTGCCGGACAGAACGCTCCAGGGCGGCATTGGTATTCCAGACGACGGCCGGAAGCGTGATCGAGGCGATGCCCATCACGGGCACAATCGCGAAGAGGCCATACCGAAGCCGGTCGGAGTTCCACATGCCGTATCGTCCTGTGACCCAAGTTGCAGCCTTCTCGCGGAAGATCAGGAACTGTTACTCCACCGTGATGCTGCGAACCTGCCACGCCGACCGATTGTAGTACCGTTCAGATTTAAGGTTTGGATTGCCATCAAAGGGATAGATGACGAATAGGGGCCCCTTGTCGCGAACCTCCATGTATTGACCACCGCGCTTCATCGCCAAGAGAACCTTGTAGTCCGCGAAATCCGTGAGCGGGATTTCAGTACGGTACTGGTTGAGAGCGACGACGACGACCTTGCTGCCTTGCGCACCGACAGCCCGCATGACCGTGTCGAGAGGGACGCCTTCAAAGGTCTGCACGCCTTCGTGCCAAGGCGTCGACGTGCGTATCTCGCCTGAACCGAGGCTCTCAAGTTGCGATCGGGTGAACTCGCGGTCACCACTACCGGCAATCTTGCCGTCGATCTTCAGGATGACCCGGTCCTCGGCCGCGCCGGCTGCCCCGACAGACGCGACAGCGGCGAGAAGCAGGACGATGAATGCCATAATTCGACGAAGCATGGACGCGACCATTTTCCGGATTTCACAATGTGCGTTTTAGGTAATCCAAAATAATAATATGTATTTTGAATGATTCAAAATTTATCGATATACAATTTAACGTCCATCCTGCCCGCTCAGATCGCTGCGCGCAATTTTCCGGCAACTGCAGGATATACCAAGCCCTGAGCTTTTGGCTCCTGGAAGCGCGCGAGCTGATCCGGTCGATGATTGCCGGCGTCAAGCTGACCCCACGATCCGGGAACGAGTTGGCTGCGGTGATGACGGGCGAACTCGCGACGATCCTGGCGCTGTCGGCGGGGGTACCGAGGCGGTGCGGACAACAAAAAACGCCCCGGGGCTGGTGGCCACGGGGCGTTTGATATGGCTTGGTTGCGGGGGCCAGATTTGAACT
>NZ_JAHHZF010000018.1:0-45700 GCF_018729455.1 Prosthecodimorpha staleyi
CACCGCCCCCACAAACAGACCCCCCCGCGCCGGCCCCCCGGGCGCGGGGACTTTGCTGACCCGTTCAAGCGTGCCGGATCACTTCACCCAGCTGCCGCCGAGTTCGTCGTCGATATGGACGCGGATGATCTCGTCGAAGGTCCGCTCGGCCGTGAAGCCGAAGCTTTCGGCGCGCGAGGCGTCGAAATTGCGCGGCCAGCCGGCGACGATGCCGCGGATGGTCTGGTCGGGCTCGCGGCGGATGCGGGCGACGACGCCGTCGCCGGCGACCCGGCGCAGGGCCTCGATCTGCTCGCCGACCGTCACCGACAGGCCCGGCATGGTCAGGTTGCGCCGCGCGCCGAGCGGCGCGGTGTCCATGGTCGCCGCATGGATCAGGAAGCCGACCGCCGAGCGCGGCGAGGCGTGCCAGTGGCGGACGTCCTCGTCGACCGGCAGCACGGCCTCATGGCCGGCGAGCGGCTCGCGGATGATGTTCGAGAAGAAGCCCGAGGCCGCCTTGTTGGGCTTGCCGGGGCGGACGCAGATGGTCGGCAGGCGGATGCCGACGCCGTCGAAGAAGCCGCGGCGCGAGTAGTCGGCGAGCAGCAGTTCGCCCATCGCCTTCTGGGTGCCGTAGGAGGTCAGCGGCGTCGTGAAGAATTCGTCGCCGATCGCCTCCGGGAAGGGCGCGCCGAAGACCGCGATCGAGGAGGTGAACACCATGCGCGGCTTGTAGCCGCCGCCGACCAGGCGGATCGCGTCGAACAGATAGCGCGTGCCGTCGAGATTGATCCGGTAGCCCTTCTCGAAATCGGCCTCCGCCTCACCCGACACGATCGCGGCGAGATGGAAGATCGCGCCCGGACGGGCCGCGATCAGGCGCTCGGCCTCGCCCGGCACCGACAGGTCGCCCTGCAGCGCGACGATCGGGAACGGCGCCTCCGGACGGTCCGGCACGATCACGTCGGTCAGCGTCATGGCGGTGATCGGCGCCGCGCCGAGATGGCCGTCGCGGATCAGCCGCTCGGTCAGCTTGCGGCCGACCATGCCGGCGGCACCGATGATCAGGACATGCATGCGAAGTTCTCCTCTTGGGCGTCTTCAGCGTTTCTTGGGGTCAGTCGCGCCGGGCGGTCGACCAGGGTTCGAGCGTGACGGCGCCGGCGGCGTCGATCTCGACGAGGCAATCTGCCGGCGCGTGGTCCTCCAGATGGATCATGATGCCTTCAAAAAGCCGGGCCTGCAGCGCCAGGGCTCCGTTCGGTACGATGACGGCAAGGCCTGGATGCTGCGGCAGGCGCGCATAGATCTGCCGGAAGTCGCGCCGGTTGTTGGTGACCAGCACGGCCCCGCGCCCGACCGCCGCGCCGGCAACCAGACCGTCGGGCGTGCCGGCCAGTCCGAGCCGAACGACATGCTCCGCTCGATGTCCACGCGCGATGGCCGCATCGACAAGGCGCCGGTGCAGGCATTCGTCGATCAGGAAGTCGAGGTTCACGACGCCGACGGCCCGAGAGGAATGCCGCGTGTCTGCGCCCAGCGGCTGACCGCTTCGACCGCATCGACGGGAAGGCTCGGGTAGCCGTCGAGAATCTCCGCCGGCGAGGCGCCGGCGCGCAATTCCGCGACGATGGTCATGGCAGGAACCCGGGTCCCGGAGACGCAGGGCATGCCGCCCAGGATGTCGTCGCGCTCGACAATCAGGCTTTGGCCTGCGGAGCGTTCGCCCGATGCGGTCGCCATGATCCATCTCCTGAAACCCGGGCGCCATCATAGCCCGTTGCAGCCGACCGGCCCAGCCTCAGAGCGCGAAGCCGCCGTCGGCGAGGTGGATCTGGCCGGTCGTATAGCTGGACTCGTCGGAGGCCAGATAGACGGCGAGCATCGCGATCTCCTCGGCCTTGCCGAGCCGGCCCATCGGCTGGCGGTCGACGAAGGCCTGGCGCACGGTCTCGACGGCCTGTCCGGTGTTGCGCGCCAGCGTGGTGATGCGGTCGTCGAGCGAGGGGCTCTCGATCGTGCCCGGGCAGATCGCGTTGGCGCGGATGCCGCGCTTGATGGTGTCGGCCGCGACCGCCTTGGTCAGCCCGATCACGGCCGCCTTGGTGGCGCCGTAGACGTAGCGGTTCGGGATGCCGCGCACCGAACCGGCGCCCGACGCGATGTTGACGATCGAGCCGACCCCCTTGTCGAGCATGCCGGGCAGGAAGGCCTTGATGGTCCGGTGCATGGACTTGACGTTCAGGTCGAACGAGAAATCCCAGTCATGCTCGGTGCAGTCGAGCACGGTGCCGTGATGCACGAAGCCGGCGCAGTTGAACAGGATGTCGACCGGGCCGACCGCCTCGGCCAGCGCCATCACGGCCGGAGTCGAAAGAACATCGAGCTTGTGCACCTCGGCGACGCCGCCGTCCTTCAGGTCGGCGATCTTGGCGAGATCGAGATCGGTCGCGATCACATGCGCGCCCTCGGCCGCGAAGGCGAGCGCGGTCGCCCTGCCGATGCCGGCACCCGCAGCCGTGCAGAATGCCCGCTTGCCTGCCAGTCTCCCCGCCATTCCATCCTCCCGTGACGTTCTTGGTGACGGGACCTTCATAGGCCGGAACGGATTCGGGGAAAAGCCGGAATGCGGTATTCCTCTGATGATTGAAATGCGCGGCCCGCTCGGCGGCCACAAGCCGCTCGGCGGCCACAGCCCTGCGGCGCTCCGCTCCCGGGCCTCGCGACCGTCCTAGAGCCGGCGAACCATATGGGTGATGCGCCGGCCGTCATCCTCCTCGATCCGCTCGATCGCGAAGCCTTTGCGGGCATACCAGTCGACATTGCGCACCATCAGGGCGTTGGTCAGCAGGCGCAGCGAGTCGCGACCGCATTGCCCGGCGCGCAGTTCGGCGGCCGCGAGAAGGCGGTTGCCGAGACCCGAACCCTGCGCCGCAGGCGCGACCGACAGGTTTTCGATATAGAGATCGTCCGGCCGCAGATCGAGGATCAGCGCGCCGGCCAGCCCGCCGTCCCGGTCGGCCAGCCAGACCTCCCAGTCGCGCAAGACCGCGCCATAGTCCCATTCCAACGGGATCGGCGTGCGGCCGATGATCCGCTCATTCGCCGCATAGGCGGCCCGCTGCAGCGCTTCCAGCGCCGCACGGTCCTCCGCCCCGGCACGACGCAGGCCCGCGAGGGTTTCGGTCATCCCCGCGTCTTGCCGGTCAAGGCGCCGAGCGACTGCTTCTGGCGTCCGTCGGCGTCGAAATTCTCCGGCGCCAGCCAGGCCGCATAGGCGGCCTTCAGGGCCGGCCATTCGCTGTCCAGGATCGAGAACCAGGCGGTGTCGCGGTTGCGGCCCTTGACGATCATGTGCTGGCGGAAGACGCCCTCGGGCAGGAAGCCGAAACGCACGGCCGCACGCTTGGACGGGCCGTTGCCGTTGTCGCATTTCCATTCGAAGCGGCGGTTGCCGAGATCCTCGAAGACATACTGCATCAGGAGGTGGATCGCCTCGGTGGCGATCGGCGTCTTCTGCAGGGTCGGCGAGAAGAAGATGTGGCCGACCTCGATGACGCCGTTGGCCGGCCGGATCTCCATCAAAGTGGCGCAGCCGAGCGCCTTGCCGGTCGCCTTGTCGAGAATGGCGAAATAGAGCGGATCGGTCAGGCCGTCGCGGGTGGCGAGCCAGGCCTGGAACGCGGCCTCGTCGGCGAAGGGGCCATAGGCGAGCCAAGTCCAGACGGCCGGATCCGCAACCCCGCCGGCCCAGATGTCCGGCCCGTGCCGCGCCGCGTCGAGCTTCTCGATCCGGGCGAAGCGGCCCTCCCGCGTCACGGGTTGCGGCGGCAGGGCGGGCTTGGGCGCTGTCATGCGGGCATGTCCGGTCGTAAACGGGTTTCCGAAGCGTCAAACTAGCGCCGGGGCCGGTCGGAAGACCAGCCCCGCACAAGACATGCCCGGAATGCGACAGAACCGCGGGCCGGCGCTCAGGCCGCCTTGATGCCGGCGAAGAAGCCGTCCATCCGGGTCTCCAGCCGCTTGGCCTCCGCGGTCAGGGATTCGGCGAGCCCGAGCAGGCCTTCGGCGCTCTTCGCGGTCTCGCCGACGCCCTCATCGACGCTGCCGATGGTGTGGTCGACCTCGCCGGTCGCCCGGGCGGCCTCGGAGACGTTGCGGGCGATCTCGTTGGTCGAGGCGCCCTGCTCTTCGACGGCCGCGGCCACCTGCACGGTCAGAGCGTCGATGGTGCGGATCGTGGACTGGATCTCCTCGATGGCGGCGACCGACTGGCGGGTCGTGGCCTGGACGGCGACGACCTGCTGGGCGATCTCCTCGGTCGCCTTGGCGGTCTGGCCGGCCAGCGCCTTGACCTCGTTGGCGACCACCGCGAAGCCGCGGCCCGCCTCGCCGGCCCGCGCCGCCTCGATGGTCGCGTTGAGGGCCAGGAGATTGGTCTGGGCCGCGATCGACTGGATCAGGCCGACCACGTCGCCGATCCGCTGGGCGGCCGTATCGAGGCTCTGCATGGCGCCCGACGAGCGTTCGGCGGTGACCACGGCCGCCCGGGCGGTGGAGGCAGCCTCGGCAACGCGGCGGTTGATCTCCCCGATCGACGCCGAGAGCTCTTCGGCGGCGGCCGCGACGGTCTGCACATTGACGGTCGTCTGTCGCGACGCCTGGGCCATGGTGCGGGTGCGCCGTTTGGAATCCTCGGCCGTGTCGATCTGCGAACGGGCCGAGCCGGCGACGCGCGCGGCCAGGTCGACGACGCTCGACAGCGCGGCGGCGGCATCGCTCTCGAAATCGCGCACCGAGGTCTCCAAGCGGGTCTGGCGTTCGCCGCGCGCACGGCTTTCGCCTTCCAGCGAGAGCTTCAGGCGTTCGGAATTGGCCACCGCCTCGCGGAAGACCTCGACGGTCCCCGCCATCGTGCCGATCTCATCGCTCCGCCCGCGCTCCGGCACCGTCACCGCTGTGTCGCCGCGCGCGATCCGCTCCATCGCCGCCGACAGGGCGATGATCGGACGGGCGATGCCGGCACGGGCCATCCACATGCCGAACAGGCTGAGCAGGAAAGCCAGCAGCACCGCCCCGGCCACCAGCATGACGCCGGTCGCATGAAGCGCCTCGCCGTCGTCGGCGATCCTGTTCGACGCCCGGTCGAGCGAGGCGGCCAGAGTCTCGAGATCCTTGTTCAAGGCCGAACGGACCGCCCTGTTCTGGTCGTTGTCGCCGAGCGCCCGGGCTGCGGCCGGCCCCTCAGCCAGGCCGCGGGCCGCCATGTCCAGGCGGAACTGGCGGAACTGGTCGACCCGGCTCCGCATCTCGGTGAAAAGCGCGCGATCCTGCGGCTCCACGCGCGCCTCCCAGCCGCGCACCACCTCGACCATGCGGTCGAGATTGCGGGCCATTCCGTCGGCGAACGGCTTCGCGGCGGCGGCATCCTTGGCCATGTAGATGCCGCGTGAATCCATCACGACGGCATAGATCAGGCCGTTCAACTTCTCGATGTCGGCATTGCTGCGAAGGACATTCTCCAGGCGAACCGCCAGCTTCTGATCGCTGTTCGATTGCCAGATCGCCGCCACGCCCGTGACGAGTGTGGCCACCAAGACCAGCGCGAACAGGGCCGATAGCCTGGTCGAAATGCTCAAACGTCTCAGCATGGGAATCCAACGCGTTAACACATGTCAATTACTTGATATATTGAAATCATGAAGCGACCGTAAATTACAAAATCACATAAGAATGTGCTGATCTTTCCGTGCCCCTTCTTTCCATGTTCCCGTGGCGCGGAACGCCCAGGCAGGCGGGTCGCCTGCATCACAGCGCGAATGAGCTGCGATGCAGGCCGGTCCCGTCGGCGATCACTTCACCAGGATGTTCTTGAACAGCCAGGGATCGCCCTCGTCGATGTCTTCCGGAAACAGGCCCGGGCGGCCGACGAGCGGGGTCCAGTCGGTATAGACGCCGACGACGGGCCCTAGATACGGCCTCTGCACCTCTAGGCAGCGTCGATAGTCCATCTCGTCCGCCTCGACGATCCCCGCATCGGGATTGTCGAGCGCCCAGACCATGCCGGCGAGCACGGCCGAGGAAACCTGAAGACCCGTGGCATTCTGGTAGGGGGCCAGCATGCGCGTCTCCTCGATGGAGAGCTGCGAGCCGTACCAGTAGGCGTTCTTGGCGTGGCCGTAGAGCAGCACGCCGAGTTCGTCGATGCCGTCGACGATCTCGTGCTCGTCGAGGATGTGGTTGGCCGCCTGCTTGACGCCGGCCGCGCCGAACATCTCGTGCAGCGACAGCACGGCATCGTTCGACGGATGGTAGGCATAGTGGCAGGTCGGCCGGTATTTCGGGTTGCGGCCCTCGCCGACCGTGAAGTAGTCGGCGATCGAGATGGACTCGTTGTGGGTGACCAGGAAGCCATATTGGGCGCCCGGGGTCGGGCACCAGGAGCGCACCCGGGTATTGGCGCCCGGCTGCATCAGATAGATCGCGGCCTGACAGCCGGTCTCGTGCCGGCGGCCGTTGGAGGGCATCCAGGTCTCGTGCGTGCCCCAGCCCAGTTCGGCCGGCTGCAGGCCTTCGGAGACGAAGCCCTCGACCGACCAGGTGTTGACGAACACGTCGGCCGGCTTCGGATTGCGGGAGCGTTGCGTGTCGCGCTCGGCGATGTGGATGCCCTTCACGCCGGTGCTGCGCATCAGTTCGGCCCAGCCGGCGCGATCCTTCGGCTCCTCGAAGGCGCGGCCGGTGTCGCGGGCGATGTCGACCAGCGCCTGCTTGACGAACCAGGAGACCATGCCCGGATTGGCGCCGCAGCAGGAGACTGCGGTGGGGCCGCCCGGCGAACGCGCCTTCTCGGCGCGCACGGTCTCGCGCAGCGCGTAGTTCGAGCGCGCGGCCGCGCCGGCATTCTTGTCGAAATAGAAGCCGAGCCAGGGCTCGACGACGGTATCGATATAGAGCACGCCGAGTTCGCGGCAGAACTTCATCAGGTCGAGCGAAGAGGTGTCGACCGAGAGGTTGACGCAGAAGCCCTGGCCGCCGCCCTCGGTCAGGAAGGGCGTCAGCAGTTCGCGATAGTTCTCGCGCGTGACCGGCTGGTGGACGAAGCGATAGCCGCGTTCGTCGACCAGCTTGCGGTCGCCGTCGAAGGGATCGATCACCGTCAGGCGCGACTTGTCGAAGGAGAAGTGGCGCTCGATGAGCGGCAGCGTGCCCTTGCCGATCGAACCGAAGCCGATCATCACGATCGGACCGGTGATGGTGTGGTAGACGGGCCAGTCGGTCATCGGGCTACTCCGTGCGCCACCTCGGGCGGGCGTTTGTGATTATCGGATTGCTGCGTCGCAATAGCGCGAAGGGGCCGACCGAATCAATCGAATCGACGGTCGCAGCGTGAATGAGAGGCCGGGCTGCAACGTCGCACGCCCGAAAGGGCCGCGCGGCCAACCCATGCGGGACAGGAAACGCCCGACCGCCCGGCCGCCGTCCGCATCAGGGACGTGGCCGGGCAAGGTCCCGCACCGCAGGGACGGGAGTACGGCCGGACGCGCGGCTTCAGCCGGCCTGCCGCAGTGCGTCCGCGACCGGTGCTGTGCCGAAGACGGCCTCGACGGTCTCGACCCGTTCGGCCGGGGCGCCCGTCGGCAGGACGAGGCCGGCCGCACCGGCGAGCGCGCCGGGCTCGAGTTCCAGCGCCAGCAGACGATGCTGCTCGAAGGGACCCGGCAGGCGCATCGCTCCGGTCGCCGCCGCCGAAAAGCCGAAGCGCTCGTAATAGGTCGGATCGCCGACCAGGATCACCGCCGCATGGCCGGCCGCGGCCGCCTTGGCGATGGCCAGCCGCATCAGTCCGGCGCCGATGCCGCGGGCGCGGCGCGACGGATCGACCGCAAGCGGGCCGAGCAGCAGCACCGGACGCACATCGCCCCGCCCGAACACGGCCGCATGCCACAGGCGCACGGTGCCGACGACCGCGTCGCCGTCGCGCGCGACCAGCGACAGGCCGGCGGCCGGACGGCGGCCGTCGCGAAAACGGGCCGAGGTCTTGGTGAAGCGGGCCTGGCCCATCACGCGGTCGAGCAGGGCCTCGCGCGCGACCGCATCGGCCGCCGCCTCGGTGTCGTAGACGATCATGGCAGTGACTTTCCGGGAAACCCGCAGCGCCGGTCGGTTCCGGCTGGGATCGGACAAGCCGGCGGAGGGGTCCGCCGGACGCTCGTCGCGAGGTCGCAACGCGCCGTCAGGCGCGCCCGAACTCCTCGGAAAGGCCGGCGAGGCCGGCCGGAGGCCCGTGAGCCTCGAAAGCGGGATCGGTCGGAGGCCGTGAGGGGCCTCTGCCGGCATCCGTCTCAGATCACGTAGGCCTTGAGCGGCGCGAAGCCGTTGAAGGCGACGGCCGAGTAGGTCGTCGTATAGGCGCCGGTGCCTTCGATCAGGACCTCGTCGCCGATCGCCAGCGAGACCGGCAGATCGTAGGGGGTCTTCTCGTAGAGCACGTCGACCGAATCGCAGGTCGGGCCGGCGATCACGCAGGGCGTCTTTTCGTCCGCGTCGCGCTCGGTCAGGATCGGATAGCGGATCGCCTCGTCCATGGTTTCGGCGAGACCGCCGAACTTGCCGATGTCGAGATAGACCCAGCGCACGTCGTCCTTGACCGACTTCTTCGAGATCAGCACCACCTCGGCCTTGATCACGCCCGCGCCGCCGACCATGCCGCGACCCGGCTCGATGATCGTCTCCGGAAGGCGGTTGCCGAAATGCTTGCGGATCGCCGAGGTGATCGACTGGCCGTAGGCGCCGACCTCCGGCACCTGACGCAGATACTTGGTCGGGAAGCCGCCGCCCATGTTGACCATCTTCAGCGTGATGCCGCGCTCGGCCATCTCGCGGAAGATCGACGCGGCCGACGCCAGGGCGCCGTCCCAGGCCTCGGTGTTGCGCTGCTGCGAACCGACATGGAACGACACGCCATAGGCTTCCAGGCCCAGACGATGCGCATGCTCAAGCACGGCCGGCGCCATCTCCGGATCGCAGCCGAACTTGCGCGACAGCGGCCACTCGGCATCGGCCCCATCCGACAGGATGCGGCAGAAGACGCGGGCGCCGGGCGCCGACCGGGCGATCTTCTCGACCTCGGCCTCGCAATCGACCGCGAACAGGCGGATACCGATCTGATGGGCGCGCGCCACGTCGCGCTCCTTCTTGATCGTGTTGCCGAAGGAGATGCGGTCCGGGGTCGCGCCGGCGGCGAGCGCCATCTCGATCTCGGGGATCGAGGCGCAGTCGAAGCACGAGCCGAGATCGGCGAGCAGCGACAGCACATCCGGCGCCGGGTTGGCCTTGACCGCATAGAAGACGCGGGTGTCCGGCATGGCGCGGGCGAAGGACAGGTACTTTTCGCGCACGACGTCGAGGTCGACCACCAGGCAGGGACCCTCGGGACGGCGGGTGCGCAGGAATTCACGAATACGAGCGGTCATGGGGTCAGACTCCCGATCCTCGACGGCCACGAAAACCCCCGATCGCGCCGCCCTTTCGGGGCCTGTCGGATCGGGCTCTCGCCTGCGGACCCGCTCCTGCGGAACCGAAGGCTTTTCGGGAGACGGCCACGCGAGCGCCGGACCGCGATGGAGACGGTCCGTCGGCTCGGGGAACGCGCCCCGATGAGCCGGCTCTTCGCCGGCGGTCCCATCGACGCCTGTGCGGGGCGACGATGGCCCGACTGCCTCTGCGCCCGGACCGGTCGGGACTGGACCCCGACAAGTCCGAATGCGAAGCATTCGGTCGTTGCTGCCATGGATTGGAACGGGAAACCCGATCCGCACGTCCGGCAAGGAAGTAGTTGCCTCTTCAGTGACCCCGGCCTTTGGAGAGCCGGCAGAGACCAAAAAAGCCCTCTACGTCGTTGCTTCAAGCCGCGTTCCCGGCGTGAGACGCCGAGTGCGCCGGTTCTGATCTCCGGCTGCCGGTTTGCCCAGGCGACCTCCGGGCCTCTTGTCCCTCGGGTGTCGCCTACCGGCACGCAGCCACAGGCACGTGCGAAATTGGGCGAGGGGTGAAATAGGTCCAACCGACCCCGGATGCAAGCGCTATTTTCGTCATAATTCGATTTCGTGGATTCCGCATATCCGCCAAGGCGCTAGAGCCGGTCTGACGGACCCGTGACGGCCCGCCCGGCATCACCCGGGTTGCGGCGTCCCGCAGGCTGCCCGCGACTCGTCGGCAAAGGCCCGGCCAGACGCGGCTCGGCGCCGGATTCCCCTTCGGGAGCCGGCGCCGAGCAAGATCTTCAGAAGGCGTCGGGCGTCAGGCGAAGGCGGGCTTGCGGCCGGCTTCGGGCAGCAGCGCAAAGGCGCCGGCGCCGAGGAAGACCTGCGCCAGCGAGGCGACCGCCAGGAACACCGGATATTCCCAGCCGCCGTTCGGGGCGGAGAAGACCCAGCCGTTGCCGCCATGGCCGAAGATGGCCGCGCCGAGCATCAGCGGGACATAGAGGGCGGCGATCGGGCGGACCAGGACGCCGACGATCAGGGCGAGGCCGCCGCCGACCTCGAGCGCGATGGTCGCATAGGCGGCCACGGCCGGCAGGCCGAGGCTGCCGAAATAGCCGACCGTACCCGGAATCGTGAAGACGAGAACCTTGAGCAGGCCGTGGGAAAGGGCCATCACACCAAGGGCGAGACGCAGCGCGAGGGCGCCGTAGGCGGGATCGAGACGGTTCATGACGGGACTCCAATCTGGAATGACGGCCCGGTCAGGATCGGGAGGCGGGGGCCGTTCTTGAGCCGACAGATACCCATCCAACCCATCTATTGACAATCTTCGTATCAAGAGACGTATTGTTCGACAAACGGAGACGATCGATTTTGGATACCGTCACGCGCATGCAGGCCTTCATCGCGGTGGTCGAGGCCGGCGGCTTTTCCGCCGCCGCCCGCCGCACCGCCAAGTCGAAGGCGCTGATCTCCAAATATGTGAAGGATCTCGAAGACGAGCTCGGCGTCCGCCTGCTCAACCGCACGACCCGACAATTGTCCCTGACCGAGGTCGGCCAGGCCTATTTCCGCGAAGCCGGCGAGATTTTGCAGCGGATCGACGATCTCGCCGACAGCGTGCGCGACACCCATCGCGAACCGCGCGGCCTCCTCAGAATCTCCGCGCCGCGCAGCTTCGGCGATGCCGAACTCGGCCACGCGATCATGGAGTTCCTTGTCGCCCAGCCGCAGATCGCGGTCGACCTGCGCCTCGACGACCGCTTCGTCGATCTGGTCGAGGAGGCCTTCGATGTCGCCATCCGCATCACCGAACTGACCGATTCCAGCCTGATCGCCCGCCGGCTCGCGGATTTTCGCAGCGTGCTGACCGCCTCGCCGGCCTTCCTGGCGGAACGGGCGCGGCCGCAAGTGCCGTCCGACCTGATCGGCCAGCCCGGCATCATCGACACCAACTATCGCGGCCGGCACAATTGGGCCTTCCGGGACGGCGAGGAACGGGTCGTCATTCCGATGGCGCCGCGGATCGAGGTCAACAGCCCCGAGGTCGCCCGTCTGGCCGCGCTGAGGGGCCTCGGCTATGCACGGCTGCCCTGGTTCACGGCGCGCGAGGCCTTGGCCGACGGCCGTCTCGTCGCCCTGCTCGAAGACTACGAGCCGCGCTCGACCGCGATCTACGCGGTCTATCCGCACCGCCGGCATCTGTCCGGCAAGGTCCGCGTATTCGTCGATTTCCTGGTCGGCTGGTTCGACAGTTGCCGCCAGAAAGGCTTCTCGGCCACGCCGCCGCCGGCGCGCGTTGCCGCTCTGGTGCCATCTTCGTGATCTTCATGCTCGCCAAGACTCGGCGCACTCTTCCGCCCATCCGAACGGCAGGTCCCATGGTGAACCTCTCCCGCGCCTCCATCGCGTCGCTCGCCATCCTCGGCGCCCTGTTCGGCGCCGCCTTGCCGGCGGCGGCCCATCCGCATGTCTTCGTCGACGCCCGCGCCGAACTGGTCTTCGACGCCAAGGGCCAGATCAGCGCGATCCGCCAGGTCTGGCGCTTCGACGACGCCTTCTCGGCCTTCGCCACGCAGGGCCTGGACACGGACGGCGACGGAAAGTTCTCCAAGGAAGAGCTGCAGCCGCTGGCCAAGATCAACGTCGAATCCCTCAAGGAATACGACTATTTCACCTTCCTGAAGCTCGCCGGCAAGCGCAAGGGCTTCAAGCTGCCGTCCGAATACTGGCTACAGATGCGCGACGGCTTCCTGACCCTGTTCTATACCCTGCCGCTGATCGAACCGATCGCCGCCAAGGGAGTGCAGGTCGACCTGGAAGTCTACGATCCCGGTTATTTCGTCGACTTCACGCTGGTCGACCAGGAGCCGGCCCTGCTGGTCGGCAGCCCGCCCGGCTGCAGTGTCAACGTCCACAAGAAGGGCGAGCCGGAGGGTGCCACCGCGGCGATCCTCAGCCAGATTCCGGCGACGGAGCGCGATCTGCCTTCGGACCTTCAGGCGATCACGCGCGAACTTGCCAACCGCATCACCGTCAAATGTCCGTGACGGTCAGGAGCCGGCCATGACCCGATCGCGCCGCGTCCTGCTCCTGCTTCTGTTGGCTGCCATCGGCCTCGCCGCCGCCTCGGGCCAGGCGGACGCGGCGGGGCCTTTCGGGGTGGCGGCCCCGGAAGCCGGCGGCAGCGGAGGGTCCGGCATCTTCGGCTGGATCGCCCAGCAGCAATCCGCCTTCTATCGGGCGCTGACCGGCGCCGTCCGGGCCTTGAAGACCGACCCCACCGCCGTCGCCGGCCTGGTCGGTCTCTCCTTTGCCTATGGGGTCTTCCATGCCGCCGGCCCCGGCCACGGCAAGGCGGTCATCGCCTCCTACGTGGTCGCCAACGGCGAGACCCTGAAGCGCGGCATCCTGCTCGCTTTCGTCTCCGCTCTGTTCCAGGCATTGACTGCGATCCTGTTCGTCGCGGCCGCCGTCTTCGTCCTGAACCTGACCAGCATGGCCATGACCGAGGCGACCCGCGGTCTCGAACTGGTCAGCGGCGGCCTGATCACCGCGCTCGGCCTGTGGCTGATCTGGACCAAGGCGCTGCGGCGGGGGCGCGTCTTCGCCCCGTTGGGGCAGCCGGCCATGGCCGGCGGACCGGGTGCCCTGTCGGCGCCGGGTGGTTTCGGGCATGCCCATACGCCGACATGCGGCCACGGCCCGGCTTTCCGGCTCGCGCGGTCCGGGGAGGCGGTCGCGCGGCCCGCCGCATTCGCGCCCGTGGTCGCCTGCGAGGATTGCGGGCATCTGCACGCACCCGATCCTCGCGGGCTAACCGGGCCTCTCTCGCTGCGCCGTGCCCTCTCGGCAGTCGTGTCGGTCGGCATCCGGCCGTGCACCGGCGCCCTGATCGTCCTGGTCTTCGCCTTCTCGCAAAAGCTCTGGTGGGCCGGCGTGCTGGCCAGTCTGGCCATGGCGGTCGGAACCGGCGTGACGGTCGCCGTGCTGGCCAGCCTGGCGGTTTCGGCGAAGAGCTTTGCGGTGGGCCTCGCCGGGATCGACAGTCCGTGGAGCGCACGGATCGTGCGCGGGGCCGAGATCATCGGCGCCCTGGCAATCCTGACGATGGGGCTGCTGATTCTGGGGGCGACCCTGGTCGGCGGCGCATCGATGGCCGGCTGAGGCGCGCTGGACCATCAGACGGCACCGGGGGGCGGCGACATTCGAGCGGCAGCTCAGCGCCCGACACCGCTTCAGGCCGGGTCGACCCGCCACGCCGACCAGTCGTCATGCGACACGAGGCGGCCGTTGCCGGGTCGGGAGGACGCGGTCACTCCGCGCTTTCCTCGTCCGGAACCGCTTCCTCTTCGGCAGCCGGCTCCTCGTCCGGCGGAATGACGACGCCGGTCAGGTTGCGCTCGATTTCGCGCAGCAGCTTGCGGATGCGCTTGCGGTCCTTGTCGTCCAGTCCCGCCAGCGCCTCCTTCTCCAGACGCTTCCAGGCCTTGTCGACATCCTCGATCCGGGCGCGGCCGATCTCGGTCAGATGGACCCGGGCGAGGCGCCCGTCGGTCTCCGACGCGGCCCGGCGGACCAGACCCTGCGCAGCCAGCCGCGTGATCATCTTGGTGACCGTCGGCGGCTGCACGCTGAGCGCCTGGGCCAGTTGGCTCATGGTCTGCCCGTCGGTCTCCGCCAGCGACTTCAGGACCGTTTCCTGTCCCGGATGTAGGCCGATGCGGGCGAGATGCGTCCCGGAACGGGCGCGATGGGCCTTGGCGGCCTGGGCGAGCCGATAGGTGATCGTCTTGCGATAGCTGAAGCTCATGATGGATTGTCGCGTAACATCCTTGCATGTCAATTTCGTATCAGTCGGACGCGGATTCCGCCGCGGCAGTCAGGTCCGGCCCGACCGTGCTCCCCCGGCGCCGTCTCGATCGAAAATGCCACATTGCCGGTTCGGATCGGCCGCCTCATCCTGGCCGCGCTCGGAGGAAATGGAGCGCGGGCCGGCTCTCGGGCCGGTCCGCGTTTCCTCGCCGGGGCGCGGGCCCCCGAACCCGCGACCGAACATCAGAACGCTCTCATTTCCCGCTCGACCTGATCCAAGAACGCCTTGCGGCGCTCCGGCGTCGTGTTGTTCATGTCGTAATGGGCGATATAGCGCACCGATCCGGTCCGCCGGATCACGGCGCGCATCGAACGGGTGACGATCTTGCGCGGCGGATCGCCGGCCAGGAAGGCCCGCCAGCGGGTGCCCCCATAGGTGGTCACCGCCGCGATCTTGCGGATGTTGAAGAGGTTCGGTTTCCAGCTCCCGCCCTCCATGCGGAACGAGACGCCGGGCAGGAAGACCTTGTCGAAGAAGCCCTTGAGGATGGCCGGAAAGCCGAAATTCCAGATCGGCGTCGAAATCACGATCGCCTCGGCCGCCAGCACCCGCTCGACATAGCCGGCAACCGGGCCGCGATTGGCCGGAACCGCATGATAGTTCAGCCGATCCTCCCGGCTCATCACGGGATTGAACCCTTCCGCGTTGAGGTCGCAGTCGTCGACCTCATGCCCCGCTGCCCGCAGGGTCTCGACGATCCGGACATGGATGGCGGCGTTGAAGCTCGTTTCGACCGGATGGGCAAACAGCACAAGAATCTTCATCGGCAATCACGCTCCAAGTGGGATTCAACTTCACCGCCGATCCCGCACCCTCCCCGTCTCCCGCAAGGGGAGAAGGGGAAGGAACCGAGGGTTCACGGGCCGTTGTGGCGCCGCGATCTTCGCCTCCCCCGACCCCGATCCCGCAACCTCCCCTTCTCTCCCCAAGGGGGGAGAAGGTGCCCGAAGGGCGGATGAGGGGGACGATGGCGACAGGCGCGCGACCCCGGCGGTTCGCGGGCGATGCCGGAACCGGCAGGCCGGCCGGGGACGTGCGATCGTTACGCACCGGCGGCGGCTGCGGCGAGGCCGGGGAAGAGGAACAGCTTGCCGGACGAGAAATCGAAATCCGGGTCTTCCCAGGCGATCATCTTGCCCGGATTGAGCAGCCCCTTCGGATCGGCCTCGCGCTTGAAGGCGAGTTGGATCGGGTCGGACTGCTTCATGCCGCCCTCCTCCAGCGTATAGCGGTGCGGATTGAAGATCGGGCAGCCGTTGGCCTCGTGCAGGCGCATGATCTCGTCGAGCCGCGGCTCGCTGGTGTAGCGCACGATCGGCAGTCCAAAGCAGGTGACGCGCCCGTCGAAACGGACGAATTCGCAATGCGCCGGCACCTCGTCGCCGAAGAGGCCGACCATCCGCTCGACGCTCTCGACATGGGTCGGAAAGGGATAGAGCACCTGCAGATAGGTGATCGACGGATCGACCCTGAGGCCCCGCAGGGTGGTGTGGTTCCAGGCCAGTTCGTAGGCCGGCGGCAGGCTCTTCAGCTCCTCCGCCGTGGCCCTGTCGGAGCGGTAGACGATTTCGGCCTTGCGGCGCGCCGCGAAGGTCTCGAAGGCCCCCATGGCGTGCGGGGCGACCATCACCACGACGACCGACTGGTCGCGGCGCAGAAACTTCTGGTGGCGCAGGAAATAGTCGTAGGGCACCGGCGCGGCGATCGGGGCGATCTCCTTGACCAGGATACCGTCCTCGTTGCCGAGATCGTCGCCGAAGCGCACCGCGGCCATGAAGTCGTCGAACGCGACCAGCACGTCGATCCAGTCATAGGCGGCGGTCAGCGGCATCTCGACTTCGGTGATCACGCCGTTGGTGCCGTAGGCATGCATCACCTTGGAGAGATCGTCGCCGGTGATGTCGAGCACGCGCGGGCTCGCCTCGCAGGTCACCACCCGGGCGCGGATCACATTGCCGAGGTCTCGCAGGCCGCCCCAGTTGATCGAGCCGATGCCGCCCGATCCGCCGGCGATGAAGCCGCCGATCGTGGCCGTGCGATAGGTCGAGGGATGCAGCCGCAGCTCCTGGCCGGAATGGGCGCGGGTCGCGGCATCGAGTTCGGAGATGACGATGCCGGCGCCGGCCGTCACCGAACCGGGGCGGATCGCGCCGACCTGCTTCAGTTCGGTCAGCGCCATCACGACGCCGCCCGACAGCGGCATGGCCTGGCCGTAATTGCCGGTACCGGTGCCCCGGGTCGTGACCGGCACGCCGGTCTCGTAGGCCGCGGCCAGGATGCGGATCACCTCGGCCTCGTCACGCGGGGTGACGATCAGGTCGGCGGTGACATGGTCGAGCTGGCGCTTCAGGACCGGCGAATACCAGTAGAAGTCGCGGCTCTTCTGCTTGACGATCTGGGCATTGTCCTCGATCCGGACGCCGTCGATCAGGGCCCGGAACTTCGCGAGATCGGCCATGGGTCACTCCGCTGACGGCTCGGATCGGTTCTGCATCAGATCGTCCAGTTCGCGATAGTCCGGCAAAGTGCGGTCGATCGCCCGGCCGCGCCGGAGCACGGTGCGGTCGGCCTGCGGGCGCGACAGGAATTCGGTCCAGCTGCGTGCCCGGAACAGCACCAGATCGGCCGGCGCGCCTTCGGCGATCACGCCGAGATCGGGACGGCGCATGACCGCGGCGGGGGTTCGGGCGATTACGGCCGGCCAATCGCCCATCGGGTGGTCGAGATGCAGGATGCGCACCGCCTCGCGAAACACCTCGACCGCATCCAGATCGCCATAGGCGTAGAATGGATCGCGGGTGTTGTCGGAAGAAACCGAAACCTCAATACCCCGCGCCTTCATCTCGTGCAGCAGCGTGACGCCGCGCCAGCGCGGCGTGCGGCCGGGCACGCGGTCCTGCAGGTACATGTTGCACATCGGCAGCGAGACGACCGCGATGCCCGCCCTGGCCATCATGTCCAGCGTGCGGTCGACGGTCGCCTCGTCCTGGCGGGCGAGCGAGCAGCAATGGCCGACCGTGATGCGGCCCTGGAAGCCGGTCGCCAGCGCCGTCTCGGCGATCACCCCCAAGGTCTTGACCGTCGGATCGCCGGTCTCGTCGACATGGAAGTCGAGGTCGAAACCGTGCTCGGCCGCCTTGCGGAACAGGGTCCCGAGCCCTGTCTCCAACTCCGGCACCATATAGGTGACCGCGCCGAGGATGCCGGTGCCGTGCGCCAGCACCTCGGCCACGATCGCATCGACGAAGGCCTCGTCGACGGCGAAATTGATGCCGAACAGCGGCGAGCCCTGCAGGTCGATCCGCCCCTCCCAGGCCTCGCGCATGGCCCGGAAGACCGGCCAGGAGATGCGGTGCTGCGGGGCGATCGAGTCGATATGGGTGCGGATCGCGGTGGTGCCGTGCGCATAGGCGCTGCGCAGCGCGAAATCCATGCGCCGGCGGACATCGTCGGCCGTCCAATGCGCCAGCCGGTCGGCCAGGACGTTTTCGAGCGCGCCCTGGAAGGTGCCGTCCGGATTGCGCCGGCGCGGCCAGATATGGCCCTTGTCGAGATGGGTGTGCAGTTCGACGAAGCCAGGGAAAACCAGGCCGCGATCGAGATCGGCGACCGCGATGTCCTGCGGGGCGGCCGCGCCGGTCGGCGCGATGCGGGCGATGCGGCCGCCGGCGATCAGGATGTCGACCACGGCGAGGCCGTCGCGGTCGGGCGCCAGCTCCACGCCGTCGACCAGCGCGGTCGGCACGGTGGCGCGGGCCAGGAACAGGGTATCGGCCTCGATCGGCTTCAGGAATCCGGTCTGCATCGGTCTCGTCTCAGCTTTCGCGCCGGATCGCGCTCTCGTGCCAGCGCCGCAGCGCCAGATGGGTGATCAGGCTGGTCAGACCGTAGATGGCGACGCCAGTCAGGGCGAGCAGCAGCAACGCCACGAACATGCGCGGCACCAGCATGCGGTATTGCGCCTCCAGGATGCGGAAGGCGAGGCCGCCCTTGGCGCCGGCCGCACCGGCGGCGAATTCCGCCACCACCGAAGCGATCAGCGCCAGACCGCCGGCGATGCGCAGCCCGGTCAGCAGATAGGGCAGGCTCGACGGTAGCTTGAGGAGCCACAGGGTCTGGCCGGGGCTGGCGCGGTAGAGCTTGAACAGGTCGAGCAGGTTGTGGTCGACGCTCTTCAGGCCCTGCGTGGTGTTGGCCAGGATCGGGAAGAAGGTGACCAGCAGCGCGCAGGAATACAACGTTGTCGTGGTCTCGAAGAAGATCAGCAGGATCGGCGCGATGGCGATGATCGGCGTCACCTGCAGGATGACCATGTAGGGGGCTAGCGCGTAGTCGAGCCAGCGGAACTGGACGACCACGATCGCCAGGGCCACGCCGGACACCATGGCGATCAGCAGCGCCACGCCGGTAATGGTCAGCGTCGTCTGCAGCGCGGGCAGGAGCGACGGGATATCACGGAAGGTGGCGAGGTAGACGGTGATCGGGCTCGGCAGCAGGTAGCCGGGCACGGCATTGAGCCGCACATAGGCCTCCCAGGAGCCGATCAGCACCACCAGCAGCACCAGCGGCAGCACGACCTTCGGCAGCCAGGCGGGCAGGCCGGCCCCGGCGCGCGGCACGCCGCCGCCTTCTTCATCGTCGATCACGGGTCCGGTCGCGGTCATAGGTGATCGTTGGCTCCCATGGCGGCGTGCAGGGCGTCGGAGGCCTTGCGGCAATATTGCGCATAGACCTCGGAGGTGCGGAAATCCTCGCCGCGCGGGCCGGGCACGTCGATATCGATCTCGGCGACGACGCGTCCGGGCCGGGCGGCCATGACGACGATGCGGCTCGACAGATAGACGGATTCGAAGACCGAATGGGTCACGAAGACGACCGTCCAGCCGAGTTGCTCGCGCAGGCGCAGGATGTCGTTGTTGAGCTTGAAGCGCGTGATCTCGTCGAGCGCTGCGAAGGGCTCGTCCATCAGCAGGATCTTCGGCTGCGTGACCAGGGCGCGCGCGATCGAGACGCGCATCTTCATGCCGCCGGACAGTTCGCGCGGATAGGAGTCGGCGAATTTCGCGAGCCCGACCAGCTCGAGCGCGTGCATGATGTCGGCCCGCGCCGCCGCCTTGGAGATGCCCTTCAGCCGGAGCGGCAGCCAGACATTGCCGAACACCGTCGCCCAGGGCATCAGCGTCGGCTCCTGGAAGACGAAGCCGATCTCCCGGTCCGGGCGTCCGTCGGGATCGTAGCTCGCGGACGGCCAGTCGACCGTGCCGGTCGAGGCGGTGGCGAGACTTGCAATGATCCGGAGCGCGGTCGACTTGCCGCAGCCGGACGGTCCGAGCAGCGAAATGAACTCGCCCTGGCGGATGTCCAACGCCATGTCGGACAGCGCGACCGTCCCATTGGAGAATGTCTTGGAAATCGCCTTCAGCGAGACGATCGGCTTGCGGCTGTCGGTCATCAGGGATGCGGTATCCTCGGTCACGGACCTTTCGGTCCCGGGCGACGCAGCGCAGGGCCGCGTCCTCGTATCGTCAATCGGCCGGCCGGGATGTCGGCCCGAGATGTTCGGGCGAACCGGCAGGGTCCGGGGACCGCCGATGCCGGCACCCCCCGGAAGGTTCGTCGAACCGCGCCGCTCGGGCGCGCGCGCCGGATCAGCCGCCGGCGAGCTTCTTCTTCACATCCAGGCCGACGCCCTTGCAGACGAACTTGGTCGTGAAGGACTTCTTGTAGTCGACCGCGCCGTCGACCACCTTCGCGGACACCATCTTGTCGAAGAAGGACTTGTGCTGCGCGTCGACCATGCAGCCGATGCCCTTGGTCAGGGCTTCGCCGGATTCGACGATGCCATATTCCTTCATCTTGGCGATCGAATAGGCGATCTGGTCGTCGGACATGTCGGGATTGTCGGCCTTGATCGCCGCGTTGGCGGCCTTGTTGTCCCCGTAGAGATAGTTATACCAGCCGATCATGGTCGCATCGACGAAGCGCTGGACCAGGTCGGGCTTCTCGTCGACCAGCTTCTGGGCCGTCTCGATGGTGGTCGAATAGGTGTCGAAGCCGTTGTCGGCGAGCAGGAACAGCTTGGGCTTCCAGCCGGCCTGCTTCTCGACCTGATAGGGCTCGGAGGTGATGTAGCCCTGCTGGGCCGACTTCTTGTCGGCGATGAACGGCGCCGGATTGAAGGTATAGGGCTTGTACTGCTCGTCCTTGAAGCCCTTGTAGGCGACCTTCATCCACTGGAAGTAGGAGATGTAGCCGTCCTTGCCCATGAACAGGGTCGGCAGCTTGGCCAGATCCTCGAACTTCTCCAGGCCCTGGTCGGGATGGGCGATGAGGACCTGCGGGTCCTTCTGGAAGATCGCGCCGACGACCACGAAGGGCACGTTGTTCTTCACGCTGTCGAGCGACTGCAGCATGTTGCCGCCCATGTAGAAGTCGATCTTGCCGGCCAGCAGCAGCGTGCGGTTGGCCGCCTGCGGCCCGCCCTGCTTGATGGTCACGTCGAGGCCGTACTTCTTGTAGGTGCCATCCGCGACGGCCTGATAGTAGCCGCCATGCTCGGCCTGGGCGAGCCAGTTGGTGCCGAAGGTGACCTTGTCCTGGGCGCTGGCGCCCGCGGTCATCGCCCCCGCCAGAACGGCCGCGATCGTGCCGGTTGCCGTGATCCTGCGATCGAACAGACCCATCTTCCACTCCTCCTTGCGGAATCACGGACGCCTTGACCGCGCCGCCACCGATTTGACCGTACGGTTGAGCAAGCGACGTGCCAGTCCCGCAGCGGCATGTCCGTGCAGTCAGCCCCGCCCCCTGTGGCACCGTCCCTCCGCATACGTTCGGGAGCACGCCCAGACCGTAAGCATATGCGCGTATTTTATGCAGGTCGAGCCGATTGCTGGCGCCTTGAAGGCACCGCGACAACTGCCTAGGCTCTGGTCATGACCACGAAACGCCCGCTCGCCCCCGCCGCGATCCGCCCGCCCTTCGCCCGCTACAGCCACGGGGTGGAAGTCGCCCCCGGGGCGCGGCTGGTCTTCGTCTCCGGCCAGCTCGGTGTCCGCGCCGACGATACCGTGCCGGAAGACGCCGGCGAACAGGCGCATCTGTGCTTCGACAATATCGAGGCGATCCTTGCGGAAGCCGGCATGAGCCTCGACGACGTGGTGCAGGTCCGCGCCTTCGTCACCGACCGGGCCGACATGGCCGCCTACATGGCCGTGCGCAACGCCCGGGTCGGCACGCCGCCGCCGGCATCCACGCTGATGGTCGTGTCCGGCTTCAACCGCCCGGAGATGAAGGTGGAAGTCGAGGTCTTCGCCGCCCGCCTGCCGTGATAGGATCGGCCCGAAGGGAGCCGCCGATGGCAGAACCCGAAATCCGTCGGATGAGCGTAGACGAGTTCCTGGCCTGGGAGCCGGGGGACGGCGAGCGTTATGAACTGGTCGACGGTCAGCCGCGGGCGATGACCGGGGCGCGGATCCGGCACGATCGCATCGTGCGCCGCGTGCTGCGCCTCCTGGAGGACCGCACCGCTGGCGGGCCCTGCGAGCCCTTCTCGTCCGATATCGGCATCCACACCCCGCGCGGCGACCTGCGCCGGCCCGACGTGACGGTCGATTGCGGGCCGCGCGACCCGGACGACACCGTCGCGCGCAGGCCGGTCGTGGTGGTCGAAGTCCTGTCGCCGTCGACCAAGCACTATGATCTCCTGGTCAAGATCATCGACTACAAGGCGATCCCGTCGCTTCGCCATATTCTGTTCGTCGAGCCCGACGATCTGCGCGCGATCCTCTACAGCCGCAGCCCGGACGGTTCGTGGACCGAACTGTCCCTGATCGGCGCCGACACGGAGGTCGACCTCGCAGCGATCGGAGCCCGCGTCCGGCTCGGTGCGCTCTACGGCGGCGACCCGGGCCTTCTGGGGGGGACGATCGATGTGTGACCCTCAACGGGCGGAAGCGACGCCGGGGCTCACGCCCTCAAGCGCTCTCTGAAAGGTCGCGCCGATGGCAGAACCCGAAATCCGACGCATGAGCGTAGACGAGTTCCTGGCCTGGGAGCCGGGGGACGGCCTGCGCTATGAACTGGTCGACGGGTCACCGCGGGCGATGACCGGCGCGCGCCGGAACCACGATGACGTGGTCGTCAATGCCCCGGTGGCCCTGCGTCAGGCGTTGCGTGGCGGTCCCTGCCGACCGCATACGGACGATATCGGCGTGCGGACGGGAAGCCACACCATCCGTCGGCCGGACGTGACGGTGGATTGCGGCCCCCGGGATCCAAACGATCTCCTGGCGACCGGTCCGGTCCTGATCATCGAAGTCCTGTCGGACTCGACGCGGAAGCTCGACACGCAGTTCAAGGTGATCGAATACAAGGCCTTGCCGACCCTCCTGGCCATTCTGCTGCTCGATCCCGACGACTATGCCGCATTGCTCTATGCGCGCGAGACCGGCGGTTCGGATTGGCGCGAGATCGCGCTGATCGGGCCGGACACGATCGTTCCTCTGGCATCGCTCGAACTGTCGTTGCCTCTCGCCACCTTCTATGCCGACGTCCTGTGACGAGCGGCACCCTCGCGGAGTTGACATGCGTCTCTGGCTGAAAGACCCGATCGCCGTCCTTGCCGACGGTGCCGAACGCGGCCTCGTGGTCGAGGGGCGCCGCATCGTCGAACTGGTCGGGCGCGGTCGCGAGCCGGTGATGCCGGTCGATGCGGTCTACGAGGCCGGGCGGCATGTGATCATTCCGGGCCTGGTCAACACCCACCACCACATGTTCCAGACGCTGACGCGCGCCCATCCGGACGCGATCAACAAGGAACTGTTTCCCTGGCTGGCGGCGCTGTTCCCGATCTGGGCGCGCCACGTCAAGCCGGACAATCTGCGCCTCGCCACGCGGCTGGCCCTGACCGAACTTCTGATGTCCGGCTGCACCACGGTCTCCGACCACCAGTACCTGTTCCCGCCGGGGCTGGACTCGGCGATGGACATCCAGGCCGAGGAGGCAACCGCGGCCGGCATGCGCATGACGCTGACGCGCGGCTCGCTCAACATGTCGGTCGAGGACGGCGGCAACGCCGTCGCCGAGGCGACGCAGGATGTCGACACCATCCTGGCCGACTGCGAGCGTGTCGCCGGCCGGTATCAAGATGCCGCCGAGGGCGCCATGCTGCAGGTCGCCTTCGCACCCTGCGCACCGTTCAACGTCACCAAGCGGCTAATGGTCGAGACGGCGAAGCTGGCCGAGCGGCACGGCTGCCGGCTGCACACCCATCTCGGCGAGACCCGCGACGAGGACCAGTATTGCCTCGCCAACTTCCAGTGCCGGCCGGTCGACTATCTCGAGGAGGTCGGCTGGCTCAGCGACCGCGTCTGGCTCGCGCACGGCATCCATTTCAACGACGAGGAGGTCGCCCGGCTCGGCCGGCACGGCGTCGGCGTCTGCCATTGTCCAACCTCCAACATGGTGCTCGCCTCCGGCCTATGCCGGACGCGCGAACTGGAGGCGGCCGGCGTGCCGGTCGGGCTCGGCGTCGACGGCTCGGCCTCCAACGACAATTCCAACCTGATGGAGGGCTTGCGTCACGCGCTGATGATCGGCCGTCTCGCCTATGACGCCACGCTCAGCCACACAGACGCCCTGCGCTGGGCGACGGAGGGCTCCGCGCGCTGCCTCGGCCGGACCGATATCGGCCGCATCGCGCCCGGCCTGCAGGCGGATCTGGCGCTCTTCACGCTCGACGAACTGCGCTTCTCCGGCGCCGGCGATCCGATCGCCGCCCTCGTCCTGTGCGGCGCGCATCGCGCCGACCGGGTGATGGTCGCCGGGGACTGGCGCGTCGTCGACGGCCTGCCGGTCCATCTCGACATCGCCGAACTGCGCGCCCAGCACGGCGCCGCCGCCCGCGCATTCCTCGAAAGGCTCTGAGCATGCCCCCCAAGCGCTACTGGCACGAACTGACCAGCTTCGACTTCCGCACCCCCGACGTGGCCGACTGGATCGCCGTCCTGCCGGTGGCGGCGATCGAGCAGCATGGGCCGCATCTGCCCGTGGCGACCGACATGGTGATCAACGAGGGGCATGTCGCGCGCACGCTTGCGATCCTGCCGGCCGACCTGCCGGTCCTGTTCCTGCCGACCCAGGCGATCGGCAAGTCGAACGAGCACATCTCCTTGCCCGGCACGCTGACCTTCACCTGGGAGACGGTCACCAAGGCCTGGCTGGAGATCGGCGACAGCGTCGCCCGGGCCGGGATCCGCAAGCTGGTGATCATCAACAGCCATGGCGGCAACGTGCCGATCATCGACATCGTCGCACGCGAATTGCGGGTGCGTCACGACATGCTGGTCGTCGGCACCGCCTGGTCGCGCTTCGGCCAGCCGGACGGGCTCTATGGCGAGAAGGACCGCCGCTTCGGCATCCATGGCGGCGAGATCGAGACCTCGATCATGCTCGCGCTGCGGCCCGACCTGGTGAAGATGGCCGAGGCGCGCGACTTCCGCTCGAACCAAGAGAATTTCGAGCAGGAATTCAAGCATCTGCGCGCCCACGGCCTGAGCCAGTTCGGCTGGAAGGCGCAGGACCTGAACCCGGACGGCACGGTCGGCGACGCCTCGATCGCGACCGCCGCCAAGGGCGAGGCCTCGCTCGACCATGCCGCCCGCACCATGGTCGAGCTCCTGGGCGACGTGCACCGCTTCGATCTGGCCCGCCTGTGGCGGCCGGCCTGACGTCCGCGCCGCGCCCTCCTGTGCCGCGGTTGCGCCGTCATACGGCTTGCAGCCAGGTCGGCTAGTGTGGTCCCACAACGTTTGAGCGGGAGAGTCGGATGGGCGTCTGGGGACCGAACGTATTCGAAAACGATTCGGCGCTCGATCTGATCGACGAGATCGTCGACGGCGGCGGCCTCGCCGGCATCGAAGAGGCGCTCGACCAGGTCCTGGCGGCGAAAGACTATCTCGAGGCGCCGGAGGCCGAGGCCGGACTGGCCGCCGGCGCGATCCTGGCGCTGATGGCCGGACGCGGGGACGGCAGGGAGGTCTCGGACGATCTCGCCGCGTGGCTCGGGGCGGCGGGCGCAGCCCCGCCGGCACTGTTGGCCAAGGCCCGCAGGGCCGCCGCGCGGACCCTCGCCGAGGGCTCGGAACTGGCCGAACTCTGGAACGAAGGCCCCGACGCGGAAATCTGGCGCGACGCGGTCCACGACCTGATCGAACGGCTCTGAACGGGGCCGCCGAGCGATCGGAACGGCGCCCGGATCAGCCCGCCGCGCGGGCGGCCGCGATTCGGGCCTCGACCTCGGCGACGAGACCGGGCTCCAGGCCCAGCCGGCTGGCCAGTTCGGTCAGATAGGCCTTTTCCGAATTGCGATCCGGCGTGATCGCCAGCGCCGACGCGGCATAAAGCTGGACCGCCATCTGGGGCGACGTCGACGCGGCCACCACCTTGTCGATGTCGACCGGGCTCGACAGCTCGGCTTCCAGGAAGGCATTGGTTTCCAGATCGAGCCCGGCCTCCGAGGCCTTGCCGAGAATGGTGCGATATTCCTTCGGATCGACGACGCCATCCGCCTTGGCGGCACTGATCATGGCCACGATCAGTGCTGTCGCCACGCCCTGTTCGCCACCCGGATGCTCGATCGCCGGCGGCGCTTCGCCGGTTGCGGCCGGCTGGCCGCCCTTGCTCGCCTGCCATTGGCTATAGGCCTTCCAGGCCAGACCGCCGATGGCCGCCAGGGCGCCCGCTTGCAGAACCGTTCCGCCGACCTTGCGGCCGGTGTCGGAGCCCAGCAATACGCCGAGCAGTCCGCCCGCCGCCGCGCCGATGCCCAGTTGCTCCGCATTGCGGGAGAGATAGTCACGGGCCTTGTCGACGGTCTCCTGGCCGAAGGCCTGGCTCGCCTGACCGGCGATGGCGTCGGTACCCTGGCCGAGCAGATCGCGCCCCTTGGTCAGAAGATCGTCGGCCAGCGCCCCGCCCTGGGGGCCGACCAATTGATCGAGAAGCTTACGGGCGTCGAACATCGCATGGTCCTCCCTGAACACGGGAGAACTGTGGGGATGGCCACCGACATCTGCAAGACGGGGACGGGCGTCGGATCGGCCTTGGCGGGGCGAAAATGCCAGATCAGGGTCGCGCCAGCGCCGCCGCCTCGCGCGCCAGGGTCTCGATCCGGGCCCAGTCGCGCGCCTTGACGGCGTCGGCCGGGACGACCCAGGAGCCGCCGACGCACATCACGTTGGGCAGGGCGAGATATTTCGGCGCCTTCTCCAGCGTGATGCCGCCGGTCGGACAGAAGCGGAGATGCGGCAGCGGCGAGGACAGCGCTTTCAGGTACTCCGCGCCGCCGGCCGGCTCCGCCGGAAAGAATTTCATCCGGCGATAGCCGTGCTCGGCCAGCGTCATCGCCTCGCCGGCCGTCGCGACACCGGGCAGCAGCGGCACCGGCGAGCCTTCCGCGGCATGGATCAGCTTCGGCGAGGCGCCCGGCGAGACCAGGAACTCGGCCCCGCAGGCGACTGCAGCGGTCAGCTGGTCGATGTCGAGCACCGTACCGGCGCCGACCACCGCGCCCTCGATCGCCTTGCAGGCCGTCAGGCAATCGAGCGCGGCCGGCGTGCGCAGGGTGATTTCGAGCACCGGCAGGCCGCCGCGGACCAGCGCGCGGCCGATTTCCACGGCGCTCTCCGGATCGTCGAAGAGCAGGACCGGAATGACGGGGGCCATCGCCACGATGGCATCAAGACGATCGATATCCTGGGTCATGCCCTTGCTTAATCCATCACATCCGCGATGAGAAGGCTTTGCCGCACCGACCCGCCGGGTTCCAGCCTTACCGCCCGGCTTGCCGCCGGCGGCCGGATCTGAAAGTTTCCCGGCAGGTTCGGATGCCATGCAGCCGGCCCGTCGATCGCCGGGCGCTGGCGCGGGAGGAAAGAGACCATCGTGACCTGGATGCAGCGGCTCGCCGAAATGACCGGACTGGCGGCGCGACCCGAGCGCCATTTCGTGGTCGTGCCGCAGTTGCGCCTCGCCTATGGGCGGATCCCCAAGGTCGCCAACACGTCGATCCGGACGCTGCTCGCCCGCCATGTCCGCCGCACCCCGGAAGGCCGGGAGATGCCGCCCAACACCGACGCCTTCTGGCAGACCGGCACGGAGGATGCCGCGATCCTGAGCGCGGCGGAGCTGAAGGCGCGCCACCCGGATGTCTTCGTCTTCTCCTTCGTGCGCGATCCGTTCGACCGGCTGGTCTCCTGCTGGTGCGACATGATCGACCGGCCGCGCAGCGTGCTGCCGGCGCTGGCCGCCAACGGCTTTGCGGCCGGAATGGATTTCGGAGCCTTCCTGCGCCATGCCGCGACCGTGCCCGACCGGCGGGCCGACCTGCATGTCCGCGCCCAGGCCGCCATGCTGGTCGAAGGCGGGCGCGCGGTGCCGGATTTCGTCGGCCGCTACGAGCGGCTGGCCGAGGACTGGACGGTGGTGATCGGCGAGGTCCGTGCGCGCAGCGGCGTCACGCTCGACCCACTGCCGCAATCCAACGTCCGGCGTCGCGACCGTTCGGACGTGCCGCTGCTCTTCGCCGATCCCGCCCTGGTCGAGATCGCGCGCAGCCGCTACGCCGAGGACTTCCGGCTTTGGTATCCGGACCGGACCGCGCCGCGCGCCGGCATCGCCCCGCCGCCGCCCGCGCCCAAGGCGCCGCCCCGCACGCCCCGCCGCAAGCCCGAACGGGCCTGACGGGCATGCGCGCGCCGGGCATGCGTGTCAGTCCCAGCCGGGGATTGCCGGCCGGGCGATCATCAGCGCCAGGATCGCCATCACGGCCGCGAAGGCCGGAAAGCCGAAGGCGAACCACCAGGCGAACAGGCGATGGTAGAGCGGCGGCAGGACGCTGCCGGTGGCGAGGGCCGCGGCCGCCAGATCGCGCATCTTCATCTGCATGGCGACCACTGGCAGCCACAAGGCCCCGGTGACCAGATAGAGCAGCAGCGCCAGCGCGATCCAGCCGTCGCCGAGCGACAGGCCGAGGATATGGACGAGGCCGAGACCGGTCAGCGGCTGCAGAACCACGGCGGTCGCCGTGAACAGGAAATCGGCGACCACGACGATCCGGGCCACGCCGGCGATCGTCGCCACCTCACCGGTGCGATGCGCGGCGAGCATGAAGAAGGCGATGCCGGCCCCGGTGCCGAGCAGCACGCAGGCGCCGATCACATGCAGGAATTTCAACGCGAGATAGAACAACGGCGCCTCCCGGCCCGGCGAGATCGCGCCGACATTCGGACAAGCCCGGAGGACATGCAATCGGCCGGAACGGACCCGGCCTTGCCGCATCCCGGCATCCGCGGCGCCATTTCCGGGTGATACTGGCCGGCATCCGCAGATCTTCCATCCCTTGAATTTCGTCGGCCGAACCCGATCTACGGACCATCGCGGCTCCGGGAATTGCGCCTGTCCGGGCGACGCCGGGCCGCCGGTCCCGGGGCCGCGCAGGCCGCCGGACACCATCCGAACCGGTCGGCGCCAACGACGGACTTTGCGGGACCCGCCGCCGGCCGGGCGACGAAGGGAAGAACGGGGTTCTTGTGCGCAGATGACGGAACAGGACGGCGCGCACCCCTCCCCGCCCGATCTCGCCGCCCTGCCGGCATCGCGTCGGTTGCATGGCCTGGCCGAAAGCCTGAATGCCGAGACGATCGGGCTCGGCGAATTGGTCGACCGGCTCGGTCACGCCGGCTTCGGCTTCTTCCTGCTGATCCTGACCGTCATCGTGCTGATCCCGATCCCCGGGCCGATCGGCATGGTCCTGGGCGTCGTGATCGGCTTCGTCGCCCTTCAGCTTCTCGTCGGCGCCCGGCGGCTCTGGCTGCCGGACTTCATGCGGCGGCGCCACATTCCGGCCGCGCCGCTCAAGGCCATGCTGGTCCGGATCATCCCGAAGCTGGCCTGGGTCGAAGCCTTCCTGAAGCCGCGCCGCTGGCCGCAGCTGACCGGCTTCGGCGCCCGCAGCCTGCTGGCGGTGCCGGTGCTGCTGATGGGCGCGACCATCACGCTGCCGATCCCGCTCGGCAATTTCGTGCCGGCCTTCGCCCTGATGGCGGTGGCCCTCGGCCTGATCATCCGCGACGGCCTCGCGGTGATCGCCGGCCTCGTGCTGGCCGTGCTGGCGATCGTCTGGACCGCCGCCCTGATCACCGTCGGCGCCGAGCTGACCGCTTCGCTGTTCGCCTGGCTGTGGTGATCGGGGCCGGGCAGGCCATCGTCCGGCCTGCGACCATGACGGTCGCGGTGGCGCCGGACCGGCGGCGGGGGCTCGACCGGTCCGGGCACCGTGACGGGTCCTCGACCGCATGACGAACCGGACCCGGGAACGATCCTCGTCCATCACCCCTGTCACCGCGCCGACGCGAGCCGTAATCTTCCTGCCAGCCTGACGCAGCGAAACTGGAGGGTCCGTGCCGCCCCTGATTCCGATCGACGATCCCGACGATCCGCGCATCGCCGCCTTCCGCGAAATCCGCGAGCGCGATCTCGTCCGGCGCGACCAGCTCTTCGTCGCCGAGGGCGAGGTGGTGCTGAATGTCCTGGTCCGCTCGCCCCTGTGCCGGCCGACCGCGCTCCTGCTGCTCGACAGCCGCGTCGATGCGCTGGCCGCCGTCCTGGACGCGCTGCCGCAGGACGTGCCGGTCCATGTCGCCCCGCGCGCGGTGATCGATCGGATCGTCGGCTTCCCGCTGCATCGTGGCATCCTGGCGCTCGGCCGGCGGCTCGCGGCGCCGACGCCGGACGACCTCCTGGCGCGGCTGCCGGCGGGGCGGGCGCGGGTCCTGGTGCTGGTCGGCATCGCCAATCACGACAATATGGGCGGCATCCTGCGCAACGCCGCCGCCTTCGGCGCCGATGCGGTGCTGATCGACCATGCCTCGTGCGATCCGCTCTATCGCAAGGCGATCCGGGTCTCGGTCGGCGCGGCCCTGCTGGTGCCCTTCGCGCGCCTCGAAGCCGACCGCGATCCCGTCGACCTCGTGCGCGCGGCCGGGCTGGAGCCCCTCGCCCTGACGCCCTCGGGCGCCGAAACGCTGGCCGACCTGCCTGATCTGCCACGCGCCGCCCTGCTGTTCGGCACCGAAGGCCCCGGCCTGCCCGCCGCCACGATCGCGCGCTGCCGCGGCATCCGCATTCCGATGGCCGGCGGCTTCGACAGTCTCAACGTCGCCACCACCAGCGGTATCGTCCTGCACCATCTGGCCGGAGCGAAAGCACCGCGGTGATCCGGCTTTCGATCTCTTAAGCCGGCTCACAATCTCGATATCGGTATCGCCGGGAGGGCTCCCGCGCCTCGCCATCCCGCCGCCGGCCTCGGTCGGGCCGCAATCGGCCCGGCAGAATCGGTACAGACCGGAGTCTCCTGATGCGCCATAGCCTGACCGCCCTGCTGCTCGCCGCATCGATCCTCGCCGTCCCGGCCACCCCGGGAGCCCTCGCCCAATCGGACACCGCCTCGCCGCCCGCCCGGACGGCCGTCCGGCCCTCCCCCGACAATCCATCCGAACTGCCGCCGCCGAGCGTCACCCGCCACCGGCTGAAACTGCCCGACGGCGAGCTCGCCTTCACGGCCACCGCCGGCGCCACCCGGCTTCATGACGACGGCGGCACGCCGATCGCCGACTTCGTGCTGACCAGCTACCGCCTCGACGGTGCCGATCCGGCCCGCCGCCCGGTCGCCTTCGTGGTCAATGGCGGCCCCGGCGCCTCGTCGGCCTGGCTCCAGCTCGGCGCGCTCGGCCCCTGGCGCCTTGTCCTCGACGGCGCGGCCTCGCCGCCCTCGACGCCGCCGCGCCTGGTCGAGAATGCGGAGACCTGGCTCGCCTTCACGGACCTCGTCTTGATCGACCCCGCCGGCACCGGCTACAGCCGCCTGGTCGGTACCGGCGACGACATGCGCCGGCGCGCCTATTCGGTCGACGGCGACATCGACTTCCTGGCCGCGATCATCCGCCGCTGGACCGAGGACAACCGCCGCGAACTGTCGCCGAAGGTCTTCGTCGGCGAAAGCTACGGCGGCTTCCGCGGGCCGCTGGTCGCCCGGGCGCTCGCCACCGATCACGGCATCGGCCTGAAGGGCCTCGTCCTGGTCTCGCCGGTGCTCGACTTCCGCCTGCGCGACAGTCGCAACATCCAGGCGGAGGCCGCCCTGCTGCCGTCCATGGTCGCCGCCGCGCGCCGGCTCGATCCCGCCCTTGCCGGCCCGCCGATCGCGGAGATCGAGCGGATCGCGGCCAGCGACCATCTCACCGACCTCGCCCGCGGCCCGCGCGACGAGGCCGCGCGCGGGCGGATCGTCGAGCGCGTCGCCGCCTGGACCGGGCTCGATCCTGCGCTCGTCGCCCAATATGGCGGGCGCCTGCCGCTGAACGTGTTCCTGAACCATGTCGACCGGCGCGGCGGCCGGTTCGGCAGCCCCTACGATGCCGCCGCGGTCGGCCTCGATCCGAACCCGTTCGGCGAGAGCCACGGCGCGCTCGATCCGGTGCTCGACGCTCTCAAGGCGCCGTTCACGTCCGCCGCGCGCGAACTCTATGCCGGCAAGCTCGACTGGGCGCCGAAACGCCGCTACGAGCTGCTGTCGAACGGCGTCAACCGGGCCTGGGAATGGGGCCGCTCGCTGTCGCCACCGCAATCCTCGGCCGCGCTCGGCGAGATGCTCGCCGCCGACCCGACGCTCAGCACCGTCGTGGTGCATGGCTCGGCCGATCTGGTCACGCCCTACATGGCCTCTCGCTTCGCGATGGATCAGATCGCGGTGCCCGGCGTCGGCGACCGCCTGCAGCTGCGCGTCCTCGCGGGCGGACACATGTTCTACGCCGATCCGGCCTCGCGCATCGCCTTCCGGGATATCGGCCGCGACCTCGTCGCCGGCGCATTGCGCTGACGCGGGCCCGACCGGGCGGACCCCTGCGCGCATCCCGACGGTCTGCCTCGCGCCGAGCGCCGGTCGCAAGACCGCGCGGTCGCGCCTATATGGAGAAGAACCCTCAGCGACAAGGCAGGCCCGATGGTTCCCGTTTCGGTGCTCGATCTCTCCCCCGTTCCCGAAGGCGCCGACCCGGCGACGGCGCTCGCCAACACGGTCGATCTGGCCATTCTGGCCGAACAGCTCGGCTATCACCGCTATTGGCTCGCCGAGCATCACAACATGACCGGCATCGCCAGTGCGGCGACCGCCGTCGTAATCGGCCGGGTCGCGGCCGCGACGCGCACGATCCGCGTCGGCTCGGGCGGCATCATGCTGCCGAACCACGCGCCGCTGGTCGTCGCCGAACAGTTCGGCACTCTGGCGAGCCTATTTCCGGGCCGGATCGATCTCGGCCTCGGCCGCGCGCCCGGCACCGACCCGACGACCGCCCAGGCCCTGCGCCGCGACCTGCACGCCGCCGCCGAGCATTTCCCGCAGGACGTGATCGAGCTGATCCGCCTGTTCGAGCCGTCCCAGCCGGGGCAGAAGCTGCGGGCCGTTCCCGGCGAAGGCCTGCGCGTGCCGGTCTTCATTCTCGGATCGAGCCTGTTCGGCGCGCAACTCGCCGCCATGCTCGGGCTGCCCTTCGCCTTCGCATCGCATTTCGCCCCGGCGCAGCTGCACGAGGCGCTGTACATCTATCGCAGCCGCTACGAACCCTCCGAACGCTGGCCGCGGCCGCATGCCATCGTGGCGATCGGCGCAGTGGCGGCCGAGACCGATGCGGCGGCCGAATTGCTGTTCACCTCGCAGCAGCAGGCCGTGCTCAACCTGCGCCGCGGCATGCCGGGCCGCCTGCCGGCCCCGGATCCGACCCTGCCGGAGCGCCTGTCCCCGATGGAACGCCACGCGCTCGACCAGTGGCTCGCCTATTCGGTCGTCGGCGGCCCGGACCGCGTGCGCCAGCGCCTCGCCGCGATCGTCGCGGAGACCCAGGCCGACGAGATCATCGCCACCGGCCAGATCTTCGACCACGCCGCCCGCCGCCGCTCCTTCGAACTCCTCGCCGCCGCCCGCGACAGTCTCGCCCTGGCGGCGTGATCGCCTGCGCCGGCGATCGATGCGGGACCGGTGTCGCGGGAGCGCGACACGGCTCCCACCATACTGATTTCTCGAAGGTCCCCCGACCTCCGAGCCGCATCCCCGGACAAGGCCCGTAAGGGCCGCCGATCCGGGGCCTACTCGCCTACCCACGGCGTCAAGATTATTTTTAGAATCAAAGACTTGTGATACGTTTCCAGCAGAGTGGGTCCCGGCTCTCCGCTGCGCTCCGGCCGGGAATGCGTTGCGAGATGGTGCACCATTTCCCGGACACGGGGTCCTCATCGATCTCCGAGCCGCATCCCCGGACAAGGCCTGAAGGCCGCCGATCCGGGGCCTACTCGCCCGCACGCGGCGCCAAGATTATTTTTAGAATCAAAGACTTGTGACACGTTTCCAGCGGAGTGGGTCCCGGCTCTCCGCTCCGCTCCGGCCGGGAATGCGTTGAGAAATGGTGCACCATTTCCCGGACACGGGGTCCTCATCGATCTCCGAGCCGCATCCCCGGACAAGGCCCGAAGGGCCGCCGATCCGGGGCCTACTCGCCTGCACGCGGCGTCAATATTATTTTTAGAATCAAAGACTTGTGAAACGTTTCCAGCAGAGTGGGTCCCGGCTCTCCGCTCCGCTCCGGCCGGGAATGCGTTGAGAGATGGTGCACCATTTCCCGGACACGGGGTTCTCATCGATCTCCGCGCCGCATCCCCGGACAAGGCCCGAAGGGCCGCCGATCCGGGGCCCACTCGCCCGCCAACGGCGTCAAGATCATGAGAAAACACAAAGACTTGCGGCTTGCCTCCAGCAGAGTGGGTCCCGGCGCTCCGCTTCGCTGCGGCCGGGAATGCGCTGCGGGATGGCGCAGACCTTCCCACATGCGAGGGCTCCCAACCCATCTCCCGGCCGATCCCTCGGTCGCATCCCCGGACAAGGCCCGAAGGGCCGCCAATCCGGGGCCCACTCGCCCGCCAGCGGCGTCAAGATCATAAGAAAAAACAAAGACTTGCGGCTTGCCTCCGGCAGAGTGGGTCCCGGCTCCCCGCTCCGCCCCGGCCGGGGATGCGTTGCGAGATGGTATTCCCGCCCCGGCTCCCAGGAGCTCTCACGGTTGCGGCCGGCACAAGACCATCGATTTCCGGAATTGTTTGCGAAAGATCCGACGGCAGGCTGAATTACGGCGCGTGGCCCTGCGCCGGGAAGCCGGGGTCCGGGCAGGCGGATTGCAGGTCCTCCGCAGCGAAGGCCGGCAACGCCCGGCGGGCGGCGCGTTCGGCGGCTTCGCGGCCGGACTTGTCGACATGGGCGGTGCGGTTGACGACCTGGAGGTTGGGGGTGCCCCAGTAGCCGAGCAGGTCCGGCCAGGGCAACTCTCGATGGTCGCGCCAGACCTGGAACAGCGGCACGCGGTGGTCGACCTCGGCCGTCTTCAGGAGCCGTTTGCCCGACAGGGCGCAGCGCCGGCCTTGGCGCTTCTTCAGCGCGGCGAGCCCCGTGACCGGCTGGGTCCAAAGCTTCCAGGCGGCGACGCAGGCGGAATGCCAGCGCGCGGTCCGGTTCGGCCGGCCATCCCGCCACAGATCGCGGTGCCAGCCGAGCCGGAACACCGGCTGGCCACAGACGCAGCAGCGGCCGGGCTCGCCGGCCATCACCTCGGCGCGCCAGGGCGCGGGCGGCAGGCGGAAGCTCATCGCGTCCGTCAGTTCCCAGTGCCAGCCGTCCGGAGTCCCGGACCGCCGCGCCAAAGCACGGGCCAGCGCATCCGCGCGCAGCGGATGGTGGCGCCAATAGGTCTCCATCATCAGGCGCGGCGTCGGCGGCACGAAGGGACGCGCCATCGCGAAGGCGAGCACAGCCGGCGGAAACAGCTCCGGCAGGCTGCGCTCCAGCCGCGCGCGCGACCGCGCATTGCGCTCGGCTCGAAAGGAAGTGTCCGCCATGGTCGTCCCGGCTCCGGCCCGTCCCCGAGCCTCACCCGATTCGGGTGAAGGCATTCTCAACGGACGGGCCGCATCCGCCGCGGCTCGAAACCGCCGCGATCACGCCTTGTCGGCGGTCAGCTTCGCCAGCCGCTGCAGCGCGAGCGGATAGCCCTGGGTGCCGAAGCCGGCGATCACCCCGGAGGCGACGAGCGAGACATAGGAATGGTGGCGGAAGGATTCCCGCTTGTGCACGTTGGAGATATGCACCTCGATGACCGGGAATTCGCAGGTCGACAAGGCGTCCAGGATGGCGACCGAGGTGTGCGTATAGGCGGCCGGGTTGATCACGATGCCGGCGGCGATCTCGCGCGCCTCGTGGATCCAGTCGATGATCTGGTGCTCGGCGTTGGACTGGTGGAAGCGGATGTCCAGGCCCAGTTCGGTCCCGACGCGCCGGCATTCGGCCTCGATATCGGCGAGCGTCTCGTAGCCGTAGATATGCGGCTGGCGCTTGCCGAGCAGGTTCAGGTTCGGGCCGTTGAGGACGAAGACGAGGCGGCTCATGGACGGGTCTCACTTGCGGTTGGGGGCGCGAGACTAGTGCCTTTCGCAGCCGAGCGGAAGCCGGCCGCCGTCCGGACCCGCGTCGATTCAACAGCTTAGAAACGCGCGTCGGCGGGCGGCAGGAAAGGCCGATGGCGGGGCCGGCCGGGCCCGTCTTTGCCGCCGGACAGCGTTGCGCGCCTTCCTGCGGCGGGCGCAAGGACCGCCGCCTCCTGCGCCGCACCCCTCAGAACAGGAACGAACCCGCCTGCAGGTCGTTCGGATCGGCGACGCCGACCAGCAGCACCGTGTCGCCGTTGGGCATCTGCACCAACGTGTCGCTGCCCTGGTCGACGAAGGTCAGGCTGGCATAGTCGGTGGCGTAGGCCGACAGGTCGATCATGTCCTCGCCGACCGTGAAGTCGGAGACCTGGTCGGCCCCGCCGCCCTCGACGAACACGAAGGTGTCGTCGCCGGTGCCGCCGGTCAGGCTGTCGTCGCCGAGACCGCCCGACAGGGTGTCGTTGCCGTCGCCGCCCACCAGGCTGTTGGAGGCCGTGTTGCCGAGGATGATGTTGTCGAGGCCGTTGCCGGTGCCGTCGATTGCCTGCACGCCGATCAGGGTCAGGTTTTCGATATTGGCGCCGAGCGTGAAGGTGACCGAGCTGCGCACCTCGTCGGTGCCGGTGCCGGTCTCGGAGACCACGTCGCCGACATTGTCGATCACATAGACGTCGTCGCCGTCGCCGCCCGACAGGCTGTCGACGCCGAGGCCGCCCTCCAGCGTGTCGTTGCCGGCGCCGCCGTCGAGCGTGTCGTTGCCGTCCTCGCCGTAAAGCTGGTCGTGGCCGTCGAGGCCGGTCAGTACATTGGCGCCGGAATTGCCCGTGAGGGTGTTGTCGAGGTCGTTGCCAGTGCCGTTGATCGCGGCCGTGCCTTCGAGCGACAGGTTCTCGACATGGGCCGAGAGCGTGTAGCTGACGGTCGCCTCGACGCTGTCGATGCCCTCGCCGGCCAGTTCGGTGACCACGTCGCCGGTCGCATCGACCACATAATGGTCGTCGCCGTCGCCGCCCGCCATGCTGTCGGTGCCGGTGCCGCCGTCGAGCTCGTCGTTGCCGAACCCGCCGGTCAGCGTGTCGTTGCCGGCGCCGCCCGAGAGCACGTCGTCGCCGTCCTGGCCGTCGAGCTGGTTGGCGCCCGAATTGCCCGTGATGGTGTTGTCGAGTTCGTTGCCGGTGCCGTTGATCGCGGCGGTGCCGGTCAGGACGAGGTTCTCGACATTGTCGCCGAGCGTGTAGGTGACCGAGGCGTTGACGGTGTCGATGCCGGTGCCCGTGCCGGCATCCTCGACGACCACGTCGCCGGCCGCGTCGACCACGTAGACATCGTTGCCGAGCCCGCCGGTCATGCTGTCGTTGCCGGTGCCGCCGTCGAGGGTGTCGGCGCCGCCGCCGCCCGACAGCGTGTCGTCGCCGGCGCCGCCGGAGAGCGAATTGTTGCCGCCGTTGCCGGTGATCACGTTGGCGACCGTGTTGCCGAAGCCGTTGATCGCGCCGGTGCCGGTCAGGATCAGGTTTTCGACATTGGTGCCGAGCGTGAAGGTGACGGAGGCCTGTATCGTGTCGGTGCCCTGGCCGGCCGCCTCGGTGACCACGTCGGTGGTCGAATCGACCACGTAGATGTCGTCACCGGCGCCGCCGACCATGGTGTCCTTGCCGGCGCCGCCATCCAGGCTGTCGTTGCCGTTGCCGCCGGCGAGGCTGTCATTGCCGCCATTGCCGAGGAGCGTGTCGTTGCCGTCCGCGCCGGTCAGCGTGTTGGCGCCGGTATTGCCGGTGATGACGTTGTCGAGATTGTTGCCGGTGCCGGTCAGGTTGCTCGAGCCGGTCAGCGTCAGGTTCTCGAACAGCGAGCCGAGCGTCCAGCTGATCGTGCTGATGACCGTGTCGATGCCGCCGGCCTGGGTGGAATCCTCGGTCAGCTTGTCCTTCTTGTTGTCGACGTAATAGGTGTCGTTGCCGGTGCCGCCGACCATGCTGTCGTTGCCGGCGCCGCCGTCCAGCGTGTCGTTGCCGGCACCGCCGGTCAGCGTGTTCTTGCCGCTGTTGCCGGTCAGCTTGTTGTCGGAGTCGTTGCCGGTGCCCGAGATCGAGGACGACCCGGTCAGCACCAGGTTCTCGACATTGGCCGCGAGCGTGAAGGCGACCGAACTCTGCACCGTGTCGGTGCCGGCGTCGGCGCCCTCCTGGACCACGTCGCCGCTGGCATCGACCACATAGGTGTCGTCGCCGATGCCGCCGACCATGCTGTCATTGCCGGTGCCGCCGTCCAGCGTGTCGTTGCCGCCATTGCCGGTCAGCGTGTCGTTGCCGGCGAGGCCGGACAGCTTGTTGGCGGAATCGTTGCCGGTCAGCGCGTTGTTGCTGGCATTGCCGGTCGCACTGACCGCGCCGCTGCCGGTCAGGATCAGGGTCTCGACATTGGCGGCGAGCGTGTAGGCGACCGAGGCATAGATGATGTCGGTGCCGGCGTTGGAGGCCTCCGTCACCACGTCGCCGGTCGCATCGACGTAATAGGTGTCGTTGCCGGTCCCGCCGACCATCGTGTCGTTGCCGGTGCCGCCGACGATCGTATCGTTGCCGTCGCCGCCGGAGAGCGAATTGGCGCCGGAATTGCCGGTCAGCAGGTTGGCCAGCGTATTGCCGGTGCCATTGATGGCGGCCGATCCTGAAAGCGTCAGGTTCTCGACATTGGCGCCGAGCGTGAAGGTGACCGAACTGGTCACGGTGTCGGTGCCGCCGCCGGCCGCTTCCGTGACGGTGTCGCCGACATTGTCGACCACGTAGCGATCGTCGCCGGCGCCGCCGGCCATGCTGTCGGCACCGGTGCCGCCGTCGATCGTGTCGTTGCCGCCATTGGCCGTGATGGTGTCGTTGCCGGCGCCGCCATTCAGGGAATTGTCCGCGTCGTTGCCGGTGATCGCGTTGGCGAGATCGTTGCCGATGCCGTTGATCGCGCCGGCGCCGGTCAGCACCAGATTCTCGACGTAGCTGCCGAGCGTCCAGGAGACCGAGCTGTTGACGGTGTCGGTGCCGCCCTGCCCGGTGGAATCCTCGGTCACCACGTCGCTGAGCGAATCGACGAAATAGGTGTCGTTGCCGGTCCCGCCGCTCATCAGGTCGTTGCCGGTCCCGCCGGTCAGCGTGTCGTTGCCGGCACCGCCCGACAGAGTGTCGTTGCCGAGACCGCCGTCGAGCGCGTTGTTGCCGGTATTGCCGGTCATGACGTTGCCGGCATCGTTGCCGGTGCCGGTGAAATTCCCGGTCCCGGTCAGGACCAGATTCTCCAGGTTGGCGGCAAGCGTGTAGCTGAGGCCCGCCTGGACCGTATCGGTGCCCTCGCTGGCATTCTCGACGATCTGGTCGGCGAAATCGTCGACGATATAGGTGTCGTTGCCATTGCCGCCGGCCATGCTGTCGGCACCGACGCCGCCGTCGAGCGTGTCGTTGCCGCCGCCGCCGTCGAGCGTGTCGCTGCCGTCGCCGCCGGCGAGCGAATTGTTGCCGCTGTTGCCGGTGATAGTGTTGGCGAGCGCGTTGCCGGTGCCGTTGACGTTGGAGCCGCCGGTCAGAACCAGATTTTCGATCTGGGCGCCGAGCGTGTAGGCGACCGAGCTCTTGACCGTATCGGTGCCGCCGCCCGCCGCTTCCACCACCACGTCGCCGGCATTGTCGACCACATAGGTGTCGTCGCCGATGCCGCCGGTCATGGAATCGACGCCGGTGCCGCCATCGAGCGTGTCGTTGCCGCCGTTGCCGTTCAGAGTGTCGTTGCCGTCGGCACCGGTGAGGGAGTTGTTGCCGCCGTTGCCGGTGATGACGTTGGCGAGCGCGTTGCCGGCACCCTTCAGGTCGCCGGTCCCGGTCAGGGTCAGGTTCTCGACATAGCTTCCGAGCACATAGTCGATCGAGGCCTCGACGCGGTCCGTGCCGCCCTGGACGGTGGTGTCCTCGACGACCAGATCCTGCGCGCTGTCGACGACATAGACATCGTCGCCAATGCCGCCGGACATGGAATCGTTGCCGGTGCCGCCGTCGAGCGTGTCGTTGCCGCCGCCGCCGAGCAGGGTGTCGTTGCCGCCCGCGCCGGCCAGGCTGTTGTTGCCGTCGTTGCCGGTCAGCCGGTTGGCGAGTTCATCGCCGGTCAGGTTGAAGTTGCCGGTCCCGATCAGGACGATGTTCTCGACATTGGCGATCGAGCCGATATCGACGGTGGTGTAGACCGTGTCGGTGCCGCCGCCGGCGGCCTCGACGACGATGTCGGTCAGGCTGTCGACGAAATAGGTGTCGTTGCCGAGGCCACCGACCAGGCTGTCGTCGCCGGTGCCGCCATCGAGCGTGTCGTTGCCGTTGCCGCCGTCGAGCGTATCGTTGCCGTCGCCGCCGGAGAGCGAGTTCGCCCCGGTATTGCCCGTGATGGTGTTGGCGAGGACGTTGCCGGTGGCGTTGATCTGGGACGAGCCGGTCAGCGTGATGATCTCGACGCCGATCCCGGCCGAGAACGAGACCGAGCTGATCACCGTGTCGGTGCCGCCGGAATCGGTGACCGTGTCGCCGACATTGTCGACATAATAGAGGTCGTCGCCGGTGCCGCCGCTCATCTGGTCGGCGCCGGTGCCGCCGTCGATGGTGTTGTTGCCGTTGCCGCCGTCGATCGTGTCGTTGCCGCCGCCGCCCTCGATCGAGTTGGCGGCCGAATTGCCCATGATCGTGTTGGCGAGGCTGTTGCCGAAGCCGTCGATCGCCGCCGCGCCCAGCAAGGTCAGGTTCTCGACATTGGTACCGGTCTCGAAGGTGACCGTCGAGAAGACGGTGTCGGTGCCGCCCTGGTTGGAGTCCTCGGTCACCGTGTCGGAGGTCGAATCGACGATATAGATGTCGTTGCCGAGGCCGCCGGACATGGAATCGTTGCCGGTGCCGCCGTCGAGCGTATCGTTGCCGGCGCCGCCGTCGAGGGTATCGTTGCCGTCGGCGCCGGAGAGGGAATTGGCGCCGTCATTGCCGGTGATGACGTTCTTGGAGCCGTTGCCGGTGCCGTTGATGTCCCCGGTCCCGGTGAGGGTCAGGTTCTCCAGATTGGCGGAGAGCGTGTAGCTGAACGAGGCGTTGACGGTGTCGGTGCCCTCGCTGGCATTCTCGACGACCGTGTCGGAGGCGCTGTCGACGTAGAAGATGTCGTCGCCGATGCCGCCCACCAGACTGTCGTCGCCGGTGCCGCCGTCGAGGATGTCGGAGCCGTCGCCACCCAGAAGCGTATCGTTGCCGCCGGCGCCAGACAGGGAATTGGCGCCCGAATTGCCCGTGATGGTGTTGGCGAGATCGTTGCCGAGGCCGGTCAGCGAGGAGGATCCGGTCAGGATCAGGTTCTCGATGCCGCTGCCGAGCTGGAAACTGACCACGCTCGAGACCGTGTCGGTGCCGCTCGAATCAACGACCACGTCGCCGGAGCTGCTGACATAGTAGAAGTCGTCGCCGGCGCCGCCGTCCATGCTGTCGCCGCCGTAGCCGCCGTCCAGCGTGTCATTGCCGTCGCCGCCGAGCAGCGTGTCGTCGCCGTCCGCACCCGACAGGCTGTTGGCGAGGCCGTTGCCGGTGATGATGTTGTCCGAACCGTTGCCGGTGCCGTTGGTGGCCGTACCGGTCAGCGTCAGGTTTTCGAGATTGCTGGCAAGCGTGTAGCTGACCGCCGCGTAGACCGTGTCGGTCCCGCTTTCGGTGCCCGAACCTTCGATGATCACGTCGGAGGCGCTGTCGACATAATAGGTGTCGTTGCCGTCGCCGCCGTCGAGCCGGTCGATGCCGGCGCCGCCGTCGAGCGTGTCGTCGCCGGCCGCGCCGATCAGCGTGTTGGCGCTGTCGTTGCCGGTGATCTCGTTGTCGAGCGCGTTGCCGGTTCCGGTCGAGGCCAGCGTCCCGGTCAGGACCAGGTCTTCGAGATAGTCGCCGAGCGTGTAGCTGTCGCCCGAATAGACCGTGTCGGTGCCGCCGTTGGCGGTCGAATCCTCGATGATGACGTCGATATTGGTGTCGACATAATAGGTATCGTCGCCGGTGCCGCCCGACATGGTGTCGGCGCCGGTGCCGCCGTCGATCGTGTTGTTGCCGGAATTGCCGGTGATCGTGTTGTCGAGATCGTTGCCGGTGCCGCTGATGTTGCCGGTTCCGGTCAGGACCAGATGCTCGATATAGGAGCCGAGCGTGAAGGACGCGGAGGCTTCGACCGTGTCGACGCCGCCCGTGGTCGTGCCGTCGGTCTCGACCGCCAGGTCGTTGGTGTCGTCGACGATGTAGAGGTCGTCGCCGGTGCCGCCCTCCATACTGTCGACGCCGGCACCGCCGTCGAGCGTGTCGATGCCGCCGTCGCCGATCAGGGTGTCGTTGCCGCCGGCGCCCGCCAGGCTGTTGGCGCCGGAATTGCCGGTGATGGTGTTGGCGAGACCGTTGCCGGTACCGTCCAGGTCGGCGTTGCCGGTCAGGACGAGGTTCTCGACATTGGCGGTCAGCGTGTAGTCGATCGAGCTCTGCACCGTGTCGGTGCCCTCGTTCGCATTCTCGCTGACCACGTCGCCGACATCGTCGACCACGAAGGTGTCGTCGCCGTCGCCGCCCGACATGGTGTCGGCGCCGGTACCGCCGTCGATGCTGTTGTTGCCGCTGTTGCCGGCGATGACGTTGCCGACCGAATTGCCGAAGCCGTTGATGTCGCCCGAGCCGGTGAGCGTCAGGTTTTCGAAATTCGCAGCGAGCGTCCAGGTGACCGAACTCTGCACCGTGTCGGTGCCCTGGCCGGAGGATTCGACCACCGAATCGCTGGCATCGTCGACCACGAAGGTGTCGTCGCCGAGACCGCCGACCAGCGTGTCGATGCCGGAGCCGCCGTCGAGCGTGTCGTTGCCGTCGCCGCCGGAGAGGCTGTTGCCGCCGCTGTTGCCGGTGATCGCGTTGTCGAGCGTGTTGCCGGTGCCGTCGATGCCGTTGAAACCGGTCAGGACCAGATTCTCGACGAAGTTGCCGAGCGTGTAGTCGATCGAACTCTGGACGGTATCGGTGCCCTCGCCGGTCAGTTCCTTGACGATATCGCCGACATCGTCGACCACATAGGTGTCGTCGCCGGTGCTGCCGACCATGGAATCGGAGCCGGTGCCGCCGTCGAGCGTGTCGTTGCCGCCGAGGCCGTTCAGGGTGTCGTTGCCGCCGAGGCCTTCGATCAGGTCGTCAGACGTCGTGCCGTTGAGGGTCTGCGACGTGAAGTCACCCGTGATCGTAGCCATCGGCGATCCCTACTCAGTCCCTTGCGGCCTCCGGCTTGCGCCGGCACCTCATCGCGCTCTCGGCCGCCGGCCCCGGACCGATCCGCGGTCCCGGCGCCGTCCGCCTCCCGTGCCTTGCCTCCCGCTCAGCCGGTCGGCACGCCTTCGTGCCGACCGGCTGAGCGGGCGACCAAGGCCCCGCCCGGGCGCAACCCGCAGACGGGCCGAACCTTAACAGAACGTCACCCTAGAATGTGTACAGCGCCGGCGGTGTGACGAAAGGCACAGCATCGGCATGGCCGCCGAAGGCGACGCCGGCCGCGGATCTTCGCGAAAGGCGCCGTCCTTGAGGCCGACCGCTCGAGAATTCGACCGGGATCTGTCGGATGTCCGGGATGCGCAGCGTCCTTGTCCCCGGATACCCTGTCATCCCGGGAGGACCCTCATGAGCAAGATCGCCACCTGCCTCTGGTACGAGCGCGACGCCGAGACGGCGGCCCGCCTCTACGTCTCGCTGTTCGCCGATTCGCAGATCGACGCGATCCACCGCAATCCGATCGACGGTCCGTCGGGGCCGGCCGGTTCGGTCCTGCTGGTCGAATTCACCCTGGCCGGACGGCGCCATCTGGCGCTCAACGGCGGCACGGCCATGCCCTACAGCTACGCCGCCTCGATCTATGTCGACTGCGCCGACCAGGCCGAGGTCGACCGTCTGTGGGACGCGCTCCTGGCCGACGGCGGCCGCGAGGAGCAGTGCGGCTGGCTGCGCGACCGCTGGGGCGTGCCCTGGCAGATCATCCCGGCCGCGCTGCCGCGCCTGATCGCCGATCCCGATCCGGCCCGCGCCGGCCGCGCGATGGCGGCGATGATGGAGATGGTCAAGATCGACATTGCCGCGCTGGAGCGGGCGGCCGACGGCTGACCGTCGACGGACGCCCGGGCAAGGGCCGTCGGCGGCCGAAGGCAGACCGGCAGGATTCCCACCGCTGCGGCGCGCCGGCGGGCACGATCGGCTTCCCCAATCCGCCTATTTGCCGGCGTCGAGCTTCGCCAGACGGTCCTTGGCTTCGGCATCGCCGGCGGCCGCCGCCTTCTCGTACCAGGCGCGAGCCGTGGCGAGGTCGATCGCGAGGCCGCCGGTGCCGGATGTGTAGGCGTCGCCGAGATTGAGCATGGCGACCGGCTCGCCCTGCTCGGCGGCCCGGCGATAGAGGGCGATGGCGGCGCGCGCGTCGCGACGGACACCCTTGCCGCCCTCTTCGAGCAGCGCGCCGAGGCTGTTCATGGCCTGAGGCGAGCCCAGCGCAGCCCCCTTCCGGAAGAAGCGGGCCGCCTTGCGGTCGTTGCGCCGGACACCCTCGCCGTCGCGATAGATGACGCCGAGATTGTTCCAGGCGGTCGCGTCGCCGCGCTTGGCGGCCAGGCGATAGAGCTGGCGCGCCCGCTTCGGGTTCGGGGCGACGCCTTGGCCGTTTTCGACCATGTAGCCGATCGAGGTCAGCGCCGCCGCCGAGCCGAAGGCGCCGGCCACCCGGAAATGGGCCAGCGCCGGGCCGAACTGGCCGAGCTTGTGGTGAGCGCGGCCGAGCTGGTGGATCAGCCGGCGGTTGCCTGGCGCGGTGCGGACCGCTTCGGCGCAGGCCTCCAGGGCCGCCGCGCCGTCCATGTCGGCCATCAACAGACCCCGCGTCCCGGCCGGCAGGTCGGGATCGCCCGTGCGCCCCGCGCGGGCGTCGCAGAGTTGCGCGGCCTCCGATTCGGCGGCCGCAGCGGAAGCGGCGGGGAGGCCGATGGCCAGCAGGACGGCAAGGACGGAGACGGCGCGGAACATACTCCACCTCAAGGTTCGTGCGATGACGGAAGCGGCGAAGCGAGGCCGGCGACGTGTCCGTCACCGGCCTCGGCGTGGTCTTGGATCCTGCGGCCCCGCTCCGGACTTTCGGCCGGGGGGCCGGCCCCGCACCCCGGTCAGGGGCGCGAAAGGCCTGCATCGGGTCCCAGGTGCAGGGCGACCGGATGGCCGGTCACCGCTCCGGCGGTGCGTGGGTCACGGGGTGACCTGGATCACCGGGTGACCTTGGTCACGGGGTGACCTGGACGGTGATGCGGGCGAGGCCGAGCTGGGGGGCGGGCTTGGTCGGGACGACGGCGAGGTCGCGGTCGAGCGCGGCCTTGTCGGCCTCGGCGAAGGGCTCGCCGGCGGTCTTCACCGGCGTGATCGGACGCGGGTCGCTGGTGCACAGCGCCGTCACCGTCTCCAGCGCCGGGCCGGTCGCCACCACCGTCTGCGGCGCCCCGCCGCCCGACACGAACAGCGTCTGGCCCGGCTGAACCAGCGGGTTCGGCATCAGCGCCGTCGGGAACAGCTGCCGCACCTGACCGTTCGAATTCGCCGACACCACCGTCAGATGGCACGGCGCCACCGAGGTCACCGCGATCACCAGCGGCTCGCCGACCCGGTAGCTCGCCTTGTCGGCCGCCAGCATCAGCGGGAAGGTCGGCACCGCCGACGGCGCCACCGCC
>NZ_JAHHZF010000018.1:45798-47534 GCF_018729455.1 Prosthecodimorpha staleyi
CGGCTCGCCGACCCGGTAGCTCGCCTTGTCGGCCGCCAGCATCAGCGGGAAGGTCGGCACCGCCGACGGCGCCACCGCCACCGGAACCATCACGCCCGGCGCCGCGCCCGGAACCGCCACCCCCGGAACCGGGACCGGCCCGCCCGGCACCGGCACCGAGACCACGCCCGACACGCCCACAGGCGCCGGCGGCGTCGGCACGATCAGGATCGCCCCCGGCACCGGGCCGCCCGGCAGGCGGCTCGGGATCGTCCGGATGATCTGGTTGGCGATCGCCACCCGCGTCTCCTCCGGGGGCTTGGCCGCCACCACCGCCAGGTCGCGGTTGAGCGCATCGACATCGCCCGTCAGGCTGCGGAACATGCCCGAGCCCGACAGCTCCTTCTCGGCGAAGATCTGCACCGGCTTGGAGGTCGCGATCACCTTGATCAGCTCCGCGCCCGTCTGGCCGCCGACCGTGATCTTCGCACCGCTGCCCGGCGCCGGGATCTCGAGCGTCTCGCCCGCCCGGACCCGGTTGTCGGGCTGGTAGGCGTTCGGGAACAGCTGCGTCACCCGGCCCGAGGCGCCGATATTGACCACCGTCACGAAGGCGTCCTCCGACACCTTGACGCCGAGCCGCACGCTCTCGCCGACCGCATAGGTCGCGTCGGCCCGGTCGAGCAGGGTCAACACCGTCAGGGGGCCCGGCTTCGGCTTGACCGCCTCATAGGCCTGGCTCTGCACGACCGACAGGTCGCGCACCGTCTGGGCCGAAGCCGGCACGGCCGCGGCGCTGGCGAGCAGCAGGGCGGCGAGCCCCGCGACGGCGATCGAATGGCGCATGGAACTCTCCTTGGGATGCGGGCCGGCGCCGCGCGCCGCCCGGATGAAGACCTGAGAACGAATGGATCGAGAAGGATCGACAGGAAACGAAGTCGGTCGGCACCGCGCGGCCCGGGCGGGCGCACCCGCGCCCGGCTCCCCCGCGCGGGGATCGGCCTCACTCGGTGACGCGGATGACCAGCTGGGCGAAGCCCCAATGCGTCCGCGGGAAGACGCCGAGCTTGCCCTGCAGGGTCGGCAGCAGGCTCTCCCGCGTGATCTGCAGCTCCGCCGGGTTGGCCGTCGTCGACCCGCCCAGGAAGCCCTGGAAGCGCTTGCGCGTCGCCACGAACAGCACCGTCTCGTCGCCCGCCGGCGGCGCCGCCACGATCGCCAGCCCCCGTCGCGGCAGGTCGACCGGCACCCCGGCCTGGAGCCGCAGGTTCTCCGCCCACAGCTGCACCCGCCCCGACGCGCTCATCACATAGACATGGCCGAAGCCCGCATGGGTCGACACCACCTTGAACCGGATCGGATCGCCGATCCGGATCACCGGCGAGCCCGACGGCACCAGCGACACCGTCACCGGACCCGAAACGCCCGACCCGCCGCCGCCCGACGCCTCGGGCCGCGGCCGCGGACGCTCCGGCTTGGTCACCACCGTCAGGTCGCGCCCCTCCTGCGCCGAGGCCGAAACCGGCGCCAGCACCGAGCCCGAAACACCGGCCGCCAGGGCCACGGCCGTCAATGCCGCCAACCCGACCGCACGACCAGACCTCATCATCCGACCCATGGCGTCCCCTCCCCCGAACGGCGCCCTCAACCGAGCGTCATGTCTCACATGCACGACACTAGAAGCCTCGCCCCGACTTGTTAAGCCTCGCAACCCCGAACCATCTTGCCACCCGACAATCCGTTGGGAAGGGGGATGC
>NZ_JAHHZF010000019.1 GCF_018729455.1 Prosthecodimorpha staleyi
ACGACTGCCTCCTCTCGAAGGCAACCTTGAATCACGGGAGGTCGAAGAACGGAATCCTATTTGTCAACAGGTCCTAGGCCAATTGCTGCCCACTTTAAGAAGGTACGAAATCCGCGAAATCGAATTGCGAAGTAAATCACCGCAACGGCCACTATCGAAACTGCTAACCACTCCATCGGAAAGCCCTCCGGCACACTATGCGAAAACATTGCGGAATATTATTTTGAGACCGGCGCAATCGACTTCGGATTGTCATCGCCCGCGCTGCGGCAAGCTACGATCCATTTTCGAGATAGGCCATTCGCAGTGGGCTTGAGGTTCCGGCGCCTTTCATGCCGTCCAGCCATGCGCCGTTTGCGTCCCGATACAGAATGCTCGGCATGCGGTCGTGAACCGTCCGCACCTTCCGCACCCCCAACATTGCCGTAAGTTGGCCGGGGAGCCACCAACATCTTCAGGATGATTTACCCGGCGGGCAACTGCTCGCTTAGTTGGTGGAACTCGATCCGTTCTGTACGTTTAAGGTTGCACCGGTGGAGGTTCGCTGCGGGGGTTAGGCAGGAAATTTCGGCGGGAGTAAGCGATGGCTTTGGCACTCGTGGAATCGGGATTGCGGCTCGACATTCATCGTCTGGTGAAGGGTTCGATCCCGGGCGACTGTAGGGCGCAGCTTTGGCAATGGTGGCGCGGAGAAATGCTGTCGGGATCGATTTGTTTTCGCGTGGTGCTGGAGGATGATAGTCGGGCAACACTCATCCTGGACTATTTGCGGAACGGCCGACCGACGCGGCAAGATATCCGGTTGAGGCCCGTGGGGTGTCGCTTCGGTGGGGTCCGGTGGTATGCGGTCTGCCCACGAACCGGCCGACGCGCTTCCAAGCTCTACCTCCCGGCCGGGGAAAGCCGCTTCTTGTCCCGCAATGCGTATGGGCTCGCCTATCGATCGCAGCGCGACTCGGCTGGCTTCTCTCGGGATATCAGCCGGCGCAACCGCCTGCTTGCGAAGCTAAAAGCCGATGATCCGGACTATTGTCCCCGCCCCAAATGGATGCGGACGCGAACCTATAACCGGCTTACTGCTCACCTAGAGGCGATGGAACTCCGATTGGATGGGCATCTAGCCCGGTATGCCAAGCATCTTGGCGCGCTCGCCTAGCCTCTTGCGGCGAATTTGTGCGCCGTGGCGACCCGGTGGCGACCCGGTGAACGAACAGCCAAGATCTAGTCTCTAAGAGACCCAAAATCGCACGATTTTTCAAATGGATAAATGGCGCGCCCGAAAGGATTCGAACCTCTGACCCCCAGATTCGTAGTCTGGTGCTCTATCCAGCTGAGCTACGGGCGCTTGCCGGAGCGGAGGCGCTTGGCCGCCGCGGTGGGGTGTACCTAATCGAGTTCGGACGGCGGCGCAAGGGGGGTGATGAGGTTGCGTGACGGGCCTGTGAATATCGCGGGCCGGCACGACGGCGGGAGGGAACGCCGCCTCCGGTCGCCCCGCGGTGGGGCTGCCGGCGGCCTCGGGCATTGCTGCAGGCTCCGCCGGCGACAGCGCGTCGTCCGGTGTCCAGCGGATGGACTGTTGACAGTTTGGCCCGGATGAATGGTTGACCCTCTTTGAGGGACTGTTGTGTTTGGTCCGCGGTCCGGACCGTTCCCGCGGCGGGCAGCGCGGGCGAGCCTTGCCGCCCCTCGCGCGGCCGCCCCTCCCGCGGCAGCTCGGTCGTGCCGCGCCATCCGCTGCCGGCCGCGTCAGCCGCGATTCGCCTTGCGGCCGGCGCTGCGCAGCTCGACGACGCGGTCAGGGATCCGGATGCGGAAATGGGCGCCGGGGCCGGTCTCGTCGAGATCGATCGTGCCGCCATGGCCGCGGACCAGTTCGGCGCAGATGGCGAGGCCGAGGCCGGTGCCGCCGCGCCGGACGCCGCCCTGGAAGGCGCGGAACAGGTTTTCGCGCGCCCGCGGCGGTACGCCGGGGCCGGTATCGGAGACCCGGATGGTGACCATGCTGCCCTGCCGCTCGGCTTCCACCCGTATGCGCCGGACCAGCGCCGCGTCGGCATCGCCGTCGAGCGCCTGCATGGCGTTGCGCATCAGGTTCATCAGCACGCGCAGCAGATGGTCGGGATCGGCGTCGATCTCCAGCTCGTGCGGGATCGCGACCTCCAGGCGGATGGCGGCATGACTGGAAAGGCCGAGCATCTCGGCGGTGTCGCCGACGAGCCGCTCCAGCGCCACCAGGCGGCGCTCCGGCGGCGCTTCGCGGGCCTTGCCATAGGCGAGCACCGACTGGCTGAAACCGATCGCGCGGTCGAGCGCGGCGACCAGCTTCGGCGCCAGGCGCTGCACGGTCTGGTCTGGAACCGAGGCCAGGCGGTCCGTGATCAGCTGCGCGGAGGCCAGCATGTTGCGCAGGTCGTGGTTGATCTTCGAGACCGCCAGGCCGAGATCGGCCAGGTGGCTCTTCTGCTTCAGCGTGCCGATCAGCTCGCGCTGCAGGCCGGCCAGATGTCGCTCGGCATCGCCGATCTCGTCGGTGCGCCGGCTCGGCGCGACGATCCGGCCCGGATCTTCCGGGTCCTCGCTGAACAGCGCCATGGCCCGGGTCAGGCGCTGCATCGGACGCAGGAACAGCCAGCGCAGGGTGACGTAGACCAGCGAGGCGGTGATGATCGAGATGACCAGCGACAGCCCGAGAATGTTGATCGAGAAGCGCAGCATGGCATGGCGCAGCGGCGTTTCGGGATGCACCAGTTCGATGATTCGGTCGGATCCGGCCGGCGCGCCGAGCACGCGCATGACCCGGCCCTCACCGAAGATCAGCGTGTCGAAGGCATCGTAGATCGCCGTCATCGGGCCGTAGTCGGACAGGTCGTAGTGGCGCGCCACCTCCGGCGGCATCTGGGCCATGGCGACCAGGCGGCGCGCGTTGCCCTCGCGTACCGCGATGATCATGGCGCCCGTGGCGGCGAGCAGGCGATCCTGCACGCTGCGCGGCACGTCGGCGACCTCGCCGAGCGCGATCGCCGCGATATTGGCGGCACCGACCCGGTCGCGCAGCCAGGTGTTGCGAAAATTGGCGATGGAGGGGACGTAGACCAGGATTTCGGCCAGCATCACGAAGACGACCGTCAGGCCGAGCAGCTTTGCCGAAAGCCCGAAGGCCGGCCGCCTTCCATCCGCCTCGGGCGACGCCTCGCGGCTGCCCTCGTCCATGTCCGTCTCCCGTCTCGTGGCCGGCCGGGACGCTTCCCGGGCCGGTCGTCCCGCAGGAGGCGCCGCGATGCGGCTCCGCCGATCGGTCGTGTCGTTCCGGTCGGCGCGAATCGGCCGGAAGACCGGCGCCCGTCCGCGACGGCCCGACCGCCGGATCCTGCCGATGTCGCGTCGATGCGGGGCGAAGCCGGCGAAATTCAGGTCGGCCGCCTGCGTTCGATTCAGCCGAAGCGACGCAGCAGCGAAATGATGCGGCGCAGCCACGGCGAGGTCAAACCCGGCCGGTAGTAGCCGATCGCCGCACGCCGGCCGATCTCGCCGAGGATCGGGTAGGGCGGCACGGCGCGCGCGAAGGCGCCGATGCCGAGCCGGTTGGCGACTGCGAGCGACCAGGCGTTGACGATCTCGCCGGCTTCCGGCGCCGCCACCCCGGCGCCGAGGATGCGGCCGCGTTTCGTCGTGATCACCTTGATCATGCCCTCGCCGGCCCGGTCGGTTCGCGCCCTGTCGGATGCCGCAAGCGGCTCGGCGAGGACGCGGATGCCGTCACCATGCAGGGCGCGCGCCTCGGCCTCGGTCAGGCCGACCTGGCCGATTTCCGGATCCGTATAGGTGACGCGCGGCAGGATGGCGCGATTCTCCGCAACCGGCAGGCGGAACAGGATGGCGCGCAGCACGAGGCCGGCATGGTAGCCGGCGACATGGGTGAAGCGCAGCGGGCCGAGGCCGGCCATGTCGGCGACATCGCCGATCGCATGGACGCGGCGGTTGCTGGTGCGCAAGCCGCGGTCGACCCGGATGCCGGCGGGGCCTTCGTCGATGCCGGCGGCGGCGAGGTCGAGCCCGGCGGTGTTCGGCCGGCGGCCCGCTGCGACCAGGACATGGCTGGCGCCGATCCGCCCGCCGCCCTTGAGGCCGAGCACGATGCCTTCGGCCTCCACGGCGACTTCGGCGACCACCGTCCCCTCGCGCAGGTAGACGCCTTCCCGGCGCAGCCGGTCGAGCGCGAAACGGGCGAGCTCCGTATCCTCGCGGGCCAGCGCACGGCCGGCCTCGATCACCGTGACGGCGGCGCCGAGCCGGCGATGGGCCTGGGCCATTTCGAGCCCGATCGGTCCGCCGCCGATCACCGCGAGGCGGGCGGGCAGGGCGCGCAGGTCGAACAGGCTTTCGTTGGTCAGATACGGGATCGTGTCGAGCCCCGGGATCGCCGGCACGGCCGGGCTCGAGCCGGTGGCGATGACGAAGCGGCGCGCCCGGATGCGGCAATCGCCGGCGATCACCGTCGCGGCGTCCTCGAAGCGGGCGGTGTCGCGCAGCACCGTCACGCCGAGTCCTTCGAAGCGCGCTTGCGAATCGTGCGGCGCGATCGCCGCGATCGTCTCGCGGACATGATCTTGCACGGCGGCGAAATCGATGCGCGGTTCGCCGGCGTCGACCCCAAAGCGCCGGGCGGCCCGGATCGCCTCGGCATGCCGGGCGGCTGCGATCAAGGCTTTGGAGGGCACGCAGCCGGTGTTGAGGCAGTCGCCGCCCATGCGGTGCTGTTCGATCAGCACCACGGGCACGCCGAAGGCGGCGGCGCCGGCGGCGACCGACAGGCCGCCGGAGCCGGCACCGATCACGCAGATGTCGGGGGTCAGGAGTCTCATCGGCGTTGCCGGTACGCGCAGGTCACGGCCGCCGGCGCCGGATCACGCGGATCAGGACCGGCAGCAGGGCGATCAGCCCGAGCGCGGTCAGTCCGATCAGGAGTTCGGGTCCGAGCAGGCTCTTGAGACGCAGACGGCACGTTCCCTCCAGGACGCAGGCCGGTTCGGCTGCGATGATCCGGTCGAGGCCGGCCCCGATCACCGCAAAGGCGATGGTGCCGGGCAGGATGCCCAGAAACGTCGCCAGCGCATAGGGGGCGAGGCGCATGCCGAGAATCGCGGGGGCCAGGTTGACCAGCCAGAAGGGGAACACCGGCACGAGCCGCAGGAACAGGAGATAATTGAAGGCATCCTTCCGGAATCCTTCGGCAAAGCGGGACAGAAACGGCCCCGCCCGGGCCGCCAGCGTTTCGGCCAGCGCCGTGCGCGCCGCCAGAAAGATCAGCACGGCCCCGGTGGTGGCCGAGATCAGCGCGAGCGCGCCGCCGACCAGCCAGCCGAACAGGAAGCCACCGGCAAGCGTCATCAGGATACCGCCGGGAATCGACAGGGCGACCACGCCGACATAAAGGACGACATAGAGGGCGAGCGACCAGGCCATGTGGGCCTGGACCTGTGCCGCCAGGTCGGCCCGGCTCTGCACCAGGGTCGCGAAGGAAAGCGATCGCGGCAATCCGAAAGCCCAGCCGGCCGCCATCAGCGCCAGGATCGCGGCGAGCGGCGCGAACCTGAGCCAGGCGGAGCGGCGGGGGGGGACATCGGATGCCAAGGGGATCTCCGGTCGGGACAACGGGCCGACTGTATCGGAGACGGGGGCCCCCGGAACCCCGCTTCGCGCGGCTGTGACGAGAACTGAACGACCGTGTTCGGCATCCCCCGGCGGCGGACCTCGCGTCTCGCGCCGGGCTCGCGTTGACTTCGCCGGACGCTCCCCCTATAAGCCCCCGACCGGGACGGCTGCCCGTGGGGACGCAAGACGCGTGTCCGCGGAACCGCTCGCGTGCGAGCGGATGGCTCTCCCCTGGAGGCCGCCCTCCCATCCGGACATTGAAGCCCTTGCCAGAGGAGTCGCCTGACCGGCGGCCGAGACCCGATGAAGCGGACCTATCAGCCCTCCAAGCTCGTGCGCAAGCGCCGCCACGGCTTCCGCGCGCGCATGGCCACCGTTGGCGGCCGTCTCGTGATTGCCCGCCGCCGCGCCCGCGGCCGCAAGCGCCTGTCGGCCTGATCCGGTCGCGGCCCGACGGCCGCGCCGGGCCCTGACATGGACCGTTTGAAGAAACGCGCCGAGTTCCTGGCCGTCGCCAAAGGCGCGCGGTCGGCTCGGCGCGCGTTCGTTCTTCAGGCGCTGGTGCCGGGGCTGCCCGATCCCGGTATCGTGTCCGGGGCCGGGGCGGTCGCTTCGCCTGCCGGCCTGCCGGCACCGCGGATCGGCTACACGGTGACCAAGAAGGTCGGCAACGCGGTCGAGCGCAACCGGATCCGCCGGCGTCTGCGCGAGGCCGTGCGGCTCGAAGCGTCCGCCCATGCGCGGCGCGGGGTCGATTACGTCCTGGTCGGCCGGCGCGAGGCTCTCGCCCTGCCGTTCGACCAGCTGCTGTCCGATCTCGAAAGTGCCTTCCGGCAGGTCCATCGCGGACCGCGTCCGGATCGTCGGCCCGGTCCCGTGCCCGATGCACCGGTTCCGGTCGCCGCGGCTCCGGCCGCCTTGCCGCCGGCCGCTCCGTCCCCGCATAGCATCGCACCCGGTGGGACCCGATGATCGACAACCGAAATTACATCATCGCCATTGGTCTCTCGATCCTGATCGTGATCGGGTGGCAGTATTTCGTCATGGGTCCGCGCATGGAGGCCGAGCGGTTGCGCCGGGTCGCCGAGCAGTCGCAGATCCAGACCACCCAGCCCGGCACGCCGGCCACGCCCGGGGCGCCGGCCGCGCCCGCCGGGTCGCCGGCCGGCACCGTCGCCCCGGCGACGACCGCCGCCCAGGTGGTGATGAGCCGCACGGACGCGCTCGCCAAGGATCCGCGCGTCGCCATCGACACGCCGGCGCTCTCCGGTTCGATCAATCTGAAGGGCGCGCGCATCGACGATATCGTGCTCAAGGGCTACCGCGAGTCGGTCGATCCGAAGAGCCCGAATATCGTCCTGCTGGCGCCCGACGCCACGCAGGCGCCCTATTTCGCCGAATTCGGCTGGCTGAACGAGGCCGGCGGCAGCGTCAAGGTGCCGGGTCCCGATGCGGTCTGGCGCCAGGACGGCACCGGCACGCTGTCGGCCACCACGCCGGTCACGCTGGTCTGGGACAATGGCGACGGCCTCGTCTTCCGCCGCACGATCGCGGTCGATGCCAAATACATGTTCACCGTGACCGAGGAGGTGACGGCGACCGGCGACAAGACCGCGCGGCTGCTGCCCTATTCGGCCATGCGCCGGTTCGGCACGCCGACCACGGCCGGCTTCTACATCCTGCATGAAGGCCCGATCGGCGTCTTCGGCGACGAGGGTCTCAAGGAGCCGTCCTACAAGGACCTCGCCGAAAAGAAGAAGATCGAGCAGGCCAAGGTCACCGGCGGCTGGATGGGCTTCGTCGACAAGTACTGGGCCACGGCGATCATTCCGGACAAGGATCGGCAGATGCAGCCGATCTTCGCCTCGCAGAAGCTGGGCGCGGTCGATACCTATCAGACCTTCATGGTCGGCGAGGCGGTCGAGGTCGGCGCGGGCAAGCCTGCGGCATCGTCCTCCCGTGTCTTCGTTGGTGCCAAGGAAGTCGCGACGGTCGACGGCTATGCCGATCAGTTCAAGATCGAGAAATTCGACCGGTTGATCGACTGGGGCTGGTTCTACTTCCTGACCAAGCCGCTCTTCCACGTCATCGACTTCCTGTACAAGTTCCTGGGCAATTTCGGCCTCGCCATCCTGGTCGTCACCGTCATCCTGAAGGGCATCTTCTTCCCGCTTGCCAACAAGTCCTACGACTCGATGAGCAAGATGAAGAAGGTGCAGCCCGAGATGAAGGAGCTGCAGGAGCGCTTCAAAGACGACAAGATGAAGCAGCAGCAGGCCCTGATGGAGCTGTACCGGCGCGAGAAGATCAATCCGCTGTCGGGCTGCCTGCCGATCCTGTTGCAGATCCCGGTCTTCTTCGCGCTCTACAAGGTTCTGTTCGTCACCATCGAGATGCGGCAGGCGCCGTTCTATGGCTGGATCAAGGATCTGGCCGCGCCCGACCCGACCTCGCTGTTCAATCTGTTCGGCCTGATTCCGTGGGATCCGCCCCATGCGCTGATGATCGGCGTCTGGCCGCTGATCATGGGCGTCACCATGTTCGTGCAGATGAAGCTCAACCCGGCGCCGCCGGATCCGACCCAGAAGATGATCTTCGACTGGATGCCGCTGATCTTCACCTACATGCTGGCCTCGTTCCCGGCCGGTCTGGTGATCTACTGGGCGTGGAACAACACGCTGTCGGTGGCGCAGCAGTCGATCATCATGAAGAAGAACGGCGTGAAGATCGAACTCTGGGACAATGTCCGCGGCATGTTCAACCGCTCCAAATCGGCCACGCCGAGCTAGCCGGTGATGATGGGCGAGGACCCGACAGGCTCCGACGATCCGGCCGGCGCCATTCTTGCGGCGGCCGACGCCGCAGAGGCGGCCGACGCGCATCGGGCCGAGCAGGTGCGCATCCTGTTCGCCCGCCCGTGGGCCTTCGACCGCAGCTGCGCCGACCTCGCGCAGCTGCCCGCGCCCGATGCGGCCGAAGTCGCCTTCGCGGGCCGCTCCAATGTCGGCAAGTCGAGCCTGATCAACGCGATCCTCGGCCAGGAGGGGCTCGCCCGCACCTCCAACACGCCCGGCCGCACCCAGCAGCTCAACGTCTTCGTGCCGGCCAAGCCCGACGAGCGCAGCCTGAAGACCTCGCGCCTGTCGAGCGGCGCGCCCAAGCGTCCCGTCGAGGATGCCGGCCTGCGCATCGTCGACATGCCGGGCTACGGCTTCGCCCAGGCGCCCAAGGCCGATGTCGAGGCCTGGACCGCGCTTGTCTTCGACTACTTGCGCGGACGCCCGAACCTGCGCCGCGTCTATGTGCTGATCGACAGCCGCCACGGGCTGAAGCCGATCGATATCGAGGCTCTCAAGATCCTCGACAAGGCTGCGGTCTCCTACCAGATCGTGCTGACCAAGCTCGACAAGATCGCCAAGGAGGCCGACGGCGCTCCCGTCCGCCGCGCCATGGAGGCGGTCGGCGAGGCGATCCGCAAGCGTCCGGCCGCCCATCCGATCGTGCTCGGCACCTCGTCCGAACTGGGCTGGGGCATCGAGACGCTGCGCGATGAAATCGCCGCGCTGGCCGGCTGAGCGGACGCTTCCGGGCAGACCGGACCTGCCGGCGCGCATGGTTGCCCATGACATCCCGATCCCTTAAGAGACCCGCGAACCGCTTTGTGCCGCCGCGTCTCCGGAGCTGCCGATGACCGCCGAAACGCCCGTGAAATCCGAAGCCGAACTGGTGGCCGAGGCCGAGATCCTGTCCAAGGCACTGCCCTACATGCTGCGCTACGACGACAAGACCGTCGTGGTGAAATATGGCGGCCACGCCATGGGCGATCCGGCGCTGGGCCGCGCCTTCGCGGAGGACATCACCCTCCTGAAGCTCGCCGGCGTGAACCCGGTCGTGGTCCATGGCGGCGGGCCGCAGATCAACGCCATGCTGGACCGGCTCGGCATCAAGTCGGAATTCGCCGGCGGCATGCGGGTGACCGACAAGGCGACCGTCGAGGTCGTCGAGATGGTCCTGGCCGGCTCGATCAACAAGGACATCGTGCAGACCATCGGGGAGGCCGGCGGCCGCGCGATCGGATTGACCGGCAAGGACGGCAACATGGTCACGGCGACCAAGATCCGCCGGACCGTGATCGACCCGGCGACCAAGGTCGAGACCGAGGTCGACATGGGCTTCGTCGGCGATCCGCAGATCGTCCGTACCGAAGTGCTCGACGTGATGAAGAAGTCCGAGATCATCCCGGTGCTGGCCCCGATCTGTCCGGGCGAGAACGGCGAGACCTACAACGTCAATGCCGACACCTTCGCGGGCGCGATCGCCGGCGCGCTCGGCGCCGCCCGTCTCCTGTTCCTGACCGACGTGCCCGGCGTGCTCGACAAGGATAAGCGCCTGATCAAGGAACTGACCCGCGCCGAGGCGCAGCGCCTGATCGAGGACGGCACCATCTCGGGCGGCATGATCCCGAAGGTCGAGACCTGCCTGGAGGCGCTCGATCGCGGCGTCGAGGCGGTGGTCATCCTGAACGGCAAGGTGGCGCATGCGGTCCTGCTCGAGCTCTTCACCGAGCACGGCGCCGGCACCCTGATCACGCGCTAGTTCAACTCCGGCGGCCCGAAACCCTTGCGTCCGCGCCCGATCCGGCCGACATATAGTCGTCCGTCCCTCGCCCGTCCCGGGCGGGGGCCTTGGCCGTCTCCCTTGGAGCGGCCGGTTCGATCGGACGCATGATGCTTGCAAGCGACTTCAATCCGGGAACCGAGGCGGCGCCTGCCGATCCGGTAACCCGTTTCGGCCATGTCGAGACCTGGATCTTCGATCTCGACAACACGCTCTATCCCGCGCACACGAACCTGTTCGCCCAGGTCGACGTGCGCATCCGGGACTTCGTGCAGCGTCTCCTCAAGACCAGCCACGACGATGCGCAACGCCTGCAGCGCGACTACTACCGCACCTACGGCACGACGCTGCGCGGCCTGATGATCGAGCACGGCATCTCACCGGACGAATTCCTCGAATATGTCCACGACATCGATCATTCCACTGTGGCGCCCGACCCCGTGCTCGGCGGGGCGATCGAGCGGCTGCCGGGCCGCAAGTTCATCATGACCAACGGTACCCGCCGGCATGCCGAGAAGACCGCGGCGGCGCTCGGCATCCAGCATCATTTCGAGGACATCTTCGACATCGTCGCCGCCGGCCTGCTGCCGAAGCCGCATCGCGAGACCTACGACGCCTTTCTGGGTCTGCACGGCATCGAACCCGCGCGCGCGGCCATGTTCGAGGATCTGGCCCGCAATCTCGCCGTGCCGCATGCGCTCGGCATGCGCACGGTCCTGGTCGTGCCGCAGGGCACCCGCGAGATCTTCCGCGAGGCCTGGGAGATGGAGGGCCGCGACGAGCCGCATGTCGAGTATGTGACCGACGACCTCGCCCATTTTGTCGCCCGTCTGGCGGATGCGCGCGCGGCCGGGTGACGGCCGCCGGTGCGTGACGGCGACAGCCTCGGGAGGGCGACGGGCGGCAGGACCCCGGCCGGCAGCCGAATGTTAAAGCCTTTGCGGTAGGCTGCCTCCAGGTTGGACGGGGACGGTTGCCGATGACGGGCGCAGCGCAGAAGCAGTCGACGATGCCGGCGGGCGGGATCGAGGATCCGTCGGTGACGCTTTGCGCCAAGTACCGGATCGGCCTGATCGTGCTGTTCTTCCTGCTGCTGATCCCGCGCTACGGGGTGGTCGAGGCGATCGCCCCGGGGGTGAAGATCAAGGAACTGGTCGACTTCCACGCCTTCTATATGGTCTCGCAGATGGTTCTGCGCGGCGAGGCGGCGGCGAGCTATGTCTTCCAGGTCCTGTTCGCGGAGCCGGCCTATGCCGAGACGGGCACCTTCATGCCCTGGACCTATCCGCCGCCGGCCCTGCTCCTGGTCGCACCCTTTTCGCTTCTGCCGACCAAGATCGCCTACGTGATCTTCGTCACCGCCAGCCTCGGCCTGTTCCTGTTCGTCATCCATCGCATCGCGGGCCGGGCGAGCGGGCTGGTGCTGGTCGCCATGATGCCGGCCGTTTTGTCCTGCCTCAGCTGCGGCCAGACCGGGTTTCTCGCCGCGGCTCTCCTCGGCCTCGCCGCGCTCGGGCTGATCGAGGGCCGGAGCCGCGCGGGCGCGGCGCTCGGGCTGATGGTGATCAAGCCGCATCTGGCGATCACCTTCGGCCTTGCCGCCCTGACGATGGGTCGCATTCGATTTCTGGCCGTCGCCGTCGCGGTCGGTCTGGCGGCCTGCGCCGCGGCGACGCTCGCCTTCGGCTGGCCGATCTGGACGGCCTTTCTCGGGGCGGTCGGCGACGCCAAGGAGTTCCTGCTGCTCGGCTACTATCCGCTCGTCCGGATGGTCTCGGCCTACGCCTTCCTGAAGACGGCCGGGGTTCCGGCCGAATGGGCCTTGGCGGCCCAGTCGGTCGTGGCGATCGGGATCGCGGGGGCGATCCTCCTGGCGGCCCGGCTCGGCTACACCCCGCGCCAGGTGATCGGCTTCGCCCTGATGGCCGGCGTCACCGTCAGCCCCTATGCCTATGACTACGACATGCCGGTCTACGCGGTCGGGCTGGCCCTTTTGATCGGCGATCTGCTGCGCTGGGGCCATCGGGCCGAGCAGGCCGCCATCTTCGCCCTCGGCTTCTTCGCGTCGACCTACGGCTACGGGCTGACCCTGCTGTGGGGGGCGCTGCATCGGTCGATGGACGAGCCGGGCGCCATGCCGAACACGCCCGCGGCACTGGCCGTCCTCGCCGCGCTGGCGCTCGTCGTCCGGATCATGCTGCGCGCCCGTGCCGGTCGCTCTGCCGAGGGCGCCGCGGTTCCGGTCGCGCTGGCGGCCTGACGGGGCCAAGGTTTTACGGGGCCAAGGATTTACGGGGTCGAGGAACCTGACGGGGCCGCGGATGGTTCATTCCGCCAGTCGCCGCCGTTCCGAACGCCGGCGCGGAACAGGTTCGACGCCCTTCGGGTGACCGGGCGCCGTCCGCCAGCCGACGCCGGCGACGATCACGGAGCGATAGCCGCGGAAATCGACCTCCGTTCGGATGACGCCACGCTCGCCCATGAAGGTCAGCAGCCAGCGGCCGCGAGACGGCGAATGGCTGCCATAAGCCCGCGCCAGATCCTCGTCGGACGGGCAGGGCGCCCGTTCGCGCGCCGCCCGGGCGACGATCAGGAAGACGCTCTGCATCTCCTCGGGCAGGGCCTCGGCGATCTCGATCACCGGCGCCCAGTCGGGATCGGCGGCATCCGAGATGCCGGCACGGGCGAGGTTGAGCCGGCGGCGGAAGGCCGACAGATCCTGGCCGTGATCGGCCAGCCGGTGCACCCGGCAATGCAGCAGGAAATCCTGGTAGACCAGCGGCAGCGGCCGGAACGGCGTCTCCGGATCGGCCAGGACTTCGGCGTAGATCGCCTCGAGTTCCGCCGCCCGCTCTTCGGGACTGCGCGGATCGGGTTCCGGCTCGACGGCCGGCGGCGCCAAGGTCTCGCTGCGGAAGCCTGAGAACTCCGCCTCCGTGCGGCGCTCGGCGGAGGCATCGATGCGCCGGCCGAACGGGCCCGCGATCGCCGTCTGCGGGATCTCGACCGGACGTGGCGCAGCCCGGACCCGTGGCGGCGGGGGCGGCGGGATTTCGGCGCCCGGCTCGAAGATCAGGTCCTGCAGGGCATCCGGTGCGATCTCCGGCATGGCCAGCAGGGAGGGACGGCCGGAGCGCGCCCGGGTCTCGACCGTGCCGATGCGGACTTCGATCGGCCGGCGCGATACGGCCGGGCCGAGGGCGATGAAGCGGCCGGATTCGAGGTCGCGGAAGGCCTCGGCCTGGCGCCGCTCCATGCCGAGCAGGTCGGCCGCACGCGCCATGTCGATATCCAGGAATGTCCGACCCATCAGGAAGTTGGAGGCCTCGGCGGCGACGTTCTTGGCGAGCTTCGCCAGCCGCTGCGTGGCGATGATGCCGGCCAGCCCGCGCTTGCGGCCGCGGCACATCAGGTTGGTCATGGCGCCGAGCGAGATCTTGCGGGCCTCGTCGGCCACGTCGCCGGCGGCGGCGGGCGCGAACAGCTGCGCCTCGTCGACGGCGATCAGCATCGGAAACCAATAGTCCCGGTCGGCGTCGAACAGGCCGTTCAGAAAGGCCGCGGCGCAGCGCATCTGCTCTTCGGCGTCGAGACCCTCCAGGTTCAGCACCACCGAGGCGCGGTGCTGGCGGATGCGGGTGGCGATGCGGGTCAGTTCGCCCGGACTGCGGTCGGCTTCCACCACGACATGGCCGTAGCGGTCGGCGAGAGACACGAAATCGCCTTCCGGATCGATGATCGCCTGCTGCACCGCGCCGGCGCTCTGTTCCAGCAGGCGCCGCAGCAGATGCGATTTTCCGGACCCGGAATTGCCCTGCACCAGGAGCCGGGTCGACAGGAGCTCCTCGAGATCCATGGCGAGCGGCTCGCCGGTCCGGGTCAGCCCAAGTTCGATTCCGACCTTCATTCCACCTCGCCTCGATACTGCCCGATCGCCGGCTCCTACCGGCCGCCCTCTCCGAGTCTCACATGGAGACCCTAGCATGCGGCGGCCTGGGCCAGACCCTGAGCGGGCGTCATCCACAGGAGATCCGGTCCGGCGTGAAGGATTCGGCGGTCCCGTCCGGCGGCAGGGCAGGCCGACATGCCGTGACGTTGCGCCGCAAGAATACCTAGGCGCGACCCGCCATGATCTGCATCAACGCCAATGCCCGCGCGATGAACAAATATGCGTCACACGCGGCGAGGAGGCCGCGTCCAGAAGCAACGACGCTGTCGTGCCGCCGCGCCTTTTCAAGGGCGTGCCGCGGACCCGAAGGACGGCCCCGGATCGAGGGGCCGAAGGGGGGACAGGTCGATGGCTTATGCCGCTCACGATGACAAGCAGTTCGTCTGCACGATGCCGGTCTTCCGCGGGGTCGCACCGGACCTGCTGGCGCGGGTCTGGGACCGGCGGCTTCCGGCGGTGTTCGAGCCCGGCACGGTGCTGTTTCAGCAGGGCGACCCGGCAGCCCATCTCTACATCATGCTCGAGGGCACCGTGAAGGTCGTGCGCCAGCAGGAGGACGGCAGCGAGGCGCTGATCAGCGTTCTCGGCCGGGGCGACACCATCGCCGAATGCTCCTACTGCGCCCGCGAGACCTACACCTTTTCGGCCGAAGCGGTGACCCGCGCCCGCCTGCTCCCGGTCGGCGTCGACACCATCGCCGATTGCGTCGCGCGCGATCCGGGCTTTGCGCTCGTGCTCCTGCGGCTGCAGCAGCGCAATCTCGAATTGCTGGTCGATCAGGTCGAGCAGATGAAGCTCAAGACCGCGGCCCAGCGCGTCGCCCTGTTCATTCTGCGCCAGCGCCGCGGCCAGACCGGAGCGGCCGTGGTCGAACTGCCCTACGAGAAGGCGCTGATCGCCCAACTGCTCGGCATGAATCCGGAGAGCTTTTCGCGCGCGCTCGCCAAGCTGCGCGAACTCGGCGTCGCGGTTGAGGGCCGCAGCATCCGCATCGGCTCCGTCGCCCGCCTGCAGGCCTTCGCCCGCAGCGAATGATGCCGGTGTCGCGCCGGCGCCCGCTCCCTGCGGCCGGGGCGCGCCGGGGCGGGGCTCGTCGGCACGATCCCGCGGGTCACGAGATCCGATCGATCGCGCAATGTTGCGGATCGCCGGTCCGGCGGATCAGGCGATGCCGGAGACCAGCGCCAGGCCGATCCGCTGCTGGTCGTTCCAGTCCCGGCTGAGCCGGTCCAATCCCTCATAGAGACCGCGCCAGGTGCGGCAGGCGAAGGCGGGCGGCACGAATCCCCCGGTGAGTTGGCCGAGCGCGGCGAATCGTGCCGTCACGCCGGCCTGCGCGTCGGCCAGGGCCCGGGCGGGTTCGCGGGCGGCGGCCCGCTGACCCGCCACGACCAGGGGCAGGATCACCTGCTCGGTGCGGTCGAACTGTTCGATCACCTCATTGAAGAGGTCGCCGACGACCAGCGACAGGCCGAGCGGGCATTCCGGCAGGTCGCCGTGATGGGTCTCGACCCGTTCCGCAAGGGCCAGCAGTTCCGGGAACAGGGCGCGGATCGGGGCGTGGTAGTGTTCGACCAGATGGCGGGCGAGGGCTGCGGGGTCGTCGGCCAGTGCCGCGGCGGCTTCGGGAAGTGCGGGGGGGACGGCCATGCGATGCGGGCTCCTGGACCCTGGCGCGGGGAGGCTCAATGGCTGGTCCCCTCGGAGAAGCGGATCTTGTTGAAGACGTTGTATTTCCCGACCGGCTTCCGCATCGGCAGCCTCGTGCGTTCCTCGAGCGTCGCCGCATCGTAGACGACGAGCGCGCCGTCCTGGTCCCAAACCGAGACCAGGGCATGGCGCCCGCTCCGGTCGAATTCGGTATGGGCGGCGATCTTGCCGGGCGCGGGCGTCAGCACGCGCTCCACCTCCAGCGTGCGCTTGTCGATGATCTGCATGCCGTCCGAGGCCTTGCCCATCATGGCGTCGGCCCAGATATAGGGCGTCTGCTCGTGGCTTCTGAGGAAGAAGCCGGGACCGGCGGTCTCGATCGTCCTGACCACCGTCCAGTCGGCCGTATCGATGATCGAGATGCGGCCTTCGTTCAGATGCGGCGCGGCGATCACGCGGCGCCCCTGCCAGGTGAAGCCGATGCCGGCGCCGAGATGCGGCATGCCGGGCATCGGCACCGTGGCGATGGTCCGCCCGACATTCAGGTTGACGACCAGGGCGCGACCGCCCTCGCGCGCCGCGCCGAGCAGGTGGCGATAGCCGCGATCGAAGAAGAAGTCGTCGATCGGCTCCTCGACGGCGATCCGGCGCAGCGCGAACAGGCCGGCCGAGGCGGGCAGGGCCTCGGCCATGCCCTTCTCGTAATTGTGCACCAGCCCGGTGAAGACCGGCGCGGCCGCCGGATCGGTGGCGATCTCCCAGATCTCGGGCACGTCCTTCAAGGCGGCGATGAAGCTGTTGCGGTCCGGGGCCTGATAGACGGCGGAAACCCGCGACGGCACCTTGCGGGCGTCGCCGGCCTCGAAGATGCGGACCGGCTCCAGCGTCTCGGCGGAGAGCAGCACCAGCGTGCCGGGCAGATAGTTGGCGGCGGCGATCCAGCGGCCGTCGGCCGACAGCGCGATGTTGCGCATGTTGATGCCGGCGCGTACCTCTGCGACCGTGGACAGCGTCCAAAGATCGTATTTGCTGATCCAGCCGTCGCGCGAGCCGAAGAAGACGTAACGGCCGTCCGGCGTGAATTTCGGCCCGCCATGCAGCGCATAGCGCGACGGGAAGCGGGCGAGCGGCGCGAAGCGGTCGCCGTCCAGGATGGTGACATGGTGGTCGCCGGCCTCGACGACGACGAAGAGGTTGAGCGGATCGGCCGCGAAGACCGGCTTCGCCGCCGCCGGGGCCGGGTGGACCACCCGGCTGGCGCGGATGTCGGCCTCGCTCCAGGTCGGCATCACGGCCGGCGCCTTGCCGACGAACGCCGCGAGTGCGGCGATCTGGTCCTTGTCCAGGCTGTCGGCGAAGGCCGGCATCTGCGTGGCCGGCCGGCCGTTGGCGACGGTCCGGGCGATGTCGGCGGGCTTCAGCCGGCCGAGCGAGACCGGCAGCAGCGCCGGCCCCTGGCCGCCGAGGCGCGTCTCGCCGTGGCAGGCGGCGCAGTGCGTGGCGTAGAGGGCGGCGGCGTCCGGCGGGATGCCGTCCGATGCACCGGCGGTCGGTTCGGCGGCGCCGGCCACGGCCGTGGCGAGCGCGAGCCAGAGGGCGGCGGCCGCCGCCCGCTCAGGCGATGAGCGAAGGCGCTTCATGGCGCTGTCCCCGATAGGGCGTGACGGTGACGCGGTCGCGTGCGGCGTCGAGGCCGATCTCGCGGTCGTCCAGATAGCAGGCCGGATCCTCGGCGAAGGGGTCGCCGGTCAGCCGCCAGGCACGTACCCGGGTGTTGCCGCCGCAGAGATGGAAGTGGCGGCATTGGCCGCAGCGCCCCGAGATCCGGCGCGGTCGCTGCTTCAGACCGCGCATCAGCGGATCGGCGGTATCCGCCCAGATCGCCCCGAACGGGCGGTCCTTGACGTTGCCGAGGCTGTAGTCCCACCAGAAGGTGTCCGGGTGGACCTGGCCGAGATTGTCGATATTGGCGACGCCGACGCCGGACGCATTGCCGCCCCAGGCGGCCAGCCGTGCTTCGAGGTCCGCGGCCCGCTCGGGCATGCGCTCGCGCGCCCACATCAGCAGGAGCACGCCGTCGGCATCGTTGTTGCCGGTGACATATTCGCGGTCGGCACCGGCCAGGACATCCGCCCAGGCGGTTTCGATCAGCGTCGTGACGGCGGCGCGGGTGGCGCGATGGGCGGCGTCCTCGGCGCGGTTCTTGTTGCCGCGCCCGGCATAGACCAGATGCGACAGATAGAACTTGGTGCAGGCCTCCGCCTTCATCAGGTCGAGCAGATCGGGGAAGCTGGCCGCATTGTCGGCCGTCATGGTGTAGCGCAGGCCGACGCGGACGCCGCAGTCCGACAGGTGGCGGATGCCGGCGAGCGAGGCCGCATAGGCACCCTCCTGTCCGCGGAAGCGGTCGTGCACCGCGCCGATCCCGTCCAGGCTGACGCCGACATAGTCGAACCCGGCAGCCGCGATCCGTCCGGCCGTGGCGGCGTCGATCAGGGCGCCGTTCGAGGACAGCGACATGGCGAAGCCCATGTCCTTGCCGTGCCGGGCGATCTCGAACAGGTCCGGCCGCATCAGCGGTTCGCCGCCGGACAGGATGATGGCGGGAACGCCGGCGGCCTTCAGGTCGGCCATCACGGCCTTGACCTCGGCGGTGCTCAGCTCGCCGGGGAAATGGACATCGCCGGAGACCGAATAGCAGTGCCGGCAAAGCAGGTTGCAGCGGCGGATCAGGTTCCAGATCACCACCGGTCCGGCGGCGGGTCGCGCCGGGCGCATCGGGCCGGGCCGGTGCAGGTCGCGCAGGAAATGGGTCAGGCGAAACATCGCGAAGTCTCCGATCATCGGGGCGGAGACTAGCGGCCGGCCGCGGCGGCCGACTTGACGAATGAGAAGTGGCGGGCGCCCGGCGCCGTACCCCCGTGGCTTTCCGGACCCTTATCAAACGTCAAGGCGACCGGTCGGTGCCGAGCGGACCTTCCGCCCCGTACTCGACGACAAGAGGGTCGCGACATGCCACGCCATATCGACCGGTCCAGGGCCCGCCTCATCGGCAGTGCCGCCATGCTGATCGGACTTGCCTTCGCTACCGCGGCGAACGCCGCAGACACCGCGCCGGACAACAAGCGGCACGATTCCTCCCCGGCCGACCAATACCAGCCGAGCCTGCAGGGCATCGATGCCGCCGCGCTCGCCCAGCCGGGCACGCGCCCCGGCGATCCGGTCCTGACCAAGGAGGAGTTTACCCGCGCCAACCAGATCTATTTCGAGCGCTGCGCCGGCTGCCACGGCGTGCTGCGCAAGGGCGCGACCGGCAAGCCGCTGACGACCGACGTCACCCGCCAGAACGGCTACGACTATCTGCGCGATTTCATCACCTACGGATCGCCCGCCGGCATGCCCAACTGGGGCACGTCGAACGAGCTGTCCAAGGCCGATATCGACCTGATGGCGCGCTACCTGCTGAACGAGCCGGCGCAGCCGCCGGAATTCGGAATGACCGAGATGAAGGCGACCTGGAAGGTCGTCGTCCCGGTCGACCAGCGGCCGACCAAGCAGATGAACAAGCTCGATCTCGACAACGTCTTCTCGGTCACGCTGCGCGACACCGGCGAGGTCGCCCTGATCGACGGCGCATCGAAGCAGATCGTGACGCGGATCAAGACCGGCTATGCGGTCCACATCTCGCGCATCTCGGCCTCGGGCCGCTACCTGTTCGTGATCGGCCGCGATGCCAAGATCAACCTGATCGATCTGTGGCTGGAGATGCCCGCCACCGTCGCCGAACTCAAGGTCGGCAACGAGGCGCGCTCGGTCGAAACCTCGAAATACAAGGGCTTCGAGGACAAGTATGCGATCGCCGGGTCCTATTGGCCGCCGCAATACGTGATCATGGACGGCGCCACGCTCGAGCCGCTGAAGATCGTCTCGACCCGCGGCATGGTCTATGACGAGCAGACCTACCATCCCGAGCCGCGCGTCGCCTCGATCGTGGCCTCGCACTTCAAGCCGGAATTCCTGGTCAACATCAAGGAGACCGGCAAGATCCGGCTGGTCGACTATTCCGACATCAAGAACCTGCGCGAAACCGAGATCGAGGCCGAACGCTTCCTGCATGACGGCGGCTTCGATGCGACCAAGCGCTACTTCATGGTCGCCGCCAACGCCCGCAACAAGGTCGCGGTCGTCGACATGAAGGAATCCAAGCTCGTCAAGGTGATCGACACCAAGGGCGACAAGCCGCATCCGGGCCGCGGTGCCAATTTCGTCCACCCGAAATTCGGCCCGGTCTGGGCGACCAGCCATCTCGGCGACGAGACCGTCTCGCTGATCGGCACCGATCCGGCGAAGCATCCGAAGGAGGCCTGGACGGTGGTCCAGACGCTCGCCGGCCAGGGCGGCGGCTCGCTGTTCATCAAGACCCATCCGAAGTCGCACTATCTCTACGTCGACACGACGCTCAATCCCGAGCCCGAGATCTCCTCCTCGGTGGCCGTGTTCGACATCGAACAGCTCGGTCAGGACAAGCCGAAATACAAGGTCCTGCCGATCGGCGAATGGTCCGGCATCAAGGAAGGCCAGCGCAGGGTCGTGCAGGGCGAGTTCAACAAGGACGGCACCGAGGTCTGGTTCTCGGTCTGGAACGGCAAGGCGCAGGAATCGGCCATCGTGGTGGTCGACGACAAGACGCTGACCCTCAAGAAGGTGATCAAGGACAAGAACATGATCACCCCGACGGGCAAGTTCAACGTCCTCAACACCCGCGACGACATCTACTGATCTGGCGGCTTGCGATCGGTCTCCTTCCGCGTGGCGGAACGCGCGGGGGGATGGCCGGTCCCCCGAACCCGACCGGCGCCGCAACCCTGTCGCGCCGGACCTGCCCGGCCGGAGCCTTGCGCGCCGGCCGGGCCCTATTCCCCGCAAGGTCGAACGGGAGACGACCTCATGCCCTCCACCGGAACAGTCCATCTGGTCGGCGCCGGACCCGGCGATCCCGACCTCCTCACCCTGAAGGCTCTGCGCCTGATCGCCCATGCCGACGTGATCGTGCATGACCGGCTGGTCTCCGACGCGATCCTGAGCCTCGCCAATCCGCGCGCCACGCTGATCGATGTCGGCAAGCGGCCGAAGCGCCACACCCTGCCGCAGGAGGCGATCAACCGACTGCTCGTCGAACAGGCCCGCGCCGGGCGCATGGTGGTCCGCCTGAAGGGCGGCGACCCCTTCGTATTCGGGCGCGGCGGCGAGGAGGCGATGGATCTGGCCGCCGCCGGCATCGCCTGCGAGGTGGTGCCCGGCATCACGGCGGCGCAGGGCGCGGCCGCGAGCCTGGGCGTGCCGCTGACCCATCGCGGCGTCGCCGAGCACGTCACCTATCTGACCGGCCATTGCCGGTCCGACAAGCCGCTCGATTTCGACTTCGCCAAGCTGGCCGACCCGAACGGCACCCTGGTCGTCTATATGGGCCTGGCCACGATCGGCGAGATGGCCGCACGCCTCATCGAGCACGGCCTCGGTGCCGAGACGCCGGTCCTGGTGGTCGAACGGGCCACAACGGCCGGCGAGCGCCGCCATCTGAGCGCGCTCGGCCAGGTCGCCGCCGATACGCAGGCGCTTGGCTTCGAGGGGCCGACCCTGTTCTTGATCGGGCGGGTCGCGGGGCTCGCCCTGGCGCTCGGGAGGCTCGGCGATGCGGACGCCGCCTTCGCCGTCGCGGCGCAGTAGCCCGGCGGCGGTTCCCGGCGCGGTGCTGGCGATCGTTCTGGCCGTCCTCGCGCTCGGCCCCGTCCTGCCGCGCGCCGCCGAGCCGCGTGCGGTCCGTCCGCTCGAGGACCTGGTCCGCCAGGATTGCGGCTCCTGCCATGGCCTGACGCTGAAGGGCGGGCTCGGCCCGCCGCTGCTGCCGGCCGCGCTCGACGGCAAGCCCGCCGAGGCCCTCGCCGAGGTCATCCTCGACGGCATTCCCGGAACCCCCATGCCGCCCTGGCGCGGCCTCCTCGACGACGGGGAGGCGCGCCGCATCGCCGCCATGCTCAAGAAGGGCCTTGCCCCATGACCGCTCCTGCCGCATCCCGCCGCGCCCTCCTCGCCGGTCTCGCCGGCGCTCTCGCGGCCCCCGCCGCCACCGGCATCGCCCGGGCCGCCGATGCCCCGGCCCTGCGCGGCACCGGCGATCTCGGTCTCGTCATCGAACGCGCCGCCGGCGCCGTCCTGCTGGTCGAGACCACCGGCCGCAGCCGGCTCGCCCGCATCGACGGGCTCGGCGATCTCTCCCATGCCTCGGTCTGCTTCTCGCGCGACGAGCGCTACGCCTATCTGTTCGGGCGCGACGGCGGCCTGACCAAGATCGACATGCTCGCCGCCCGCATCGACCGGCGCATCGTCCAGGCCGGCAATGCGATCGGCGGCGCGATTTCCGACGACGGCACGCTGGTGGCGGTCTCCAACTACGAGCCGGGCGGGGTGCGCATCTTCGATGCCGCGACGCTGGCGCCGGTCGCCGACATTCCGGCCGTGGACAGCCGCGGCAACCGCTCCAAGACGGTCGGGCTGGTCGACATCCCGTTCCGCGGTTTCGCCTGGTCGCTCTATGAGGGCGGCGAGATCTGGGTCGCCGATTTCTGGAACCGCGGCAACAGCCCGAAGCTCACCCGGATCTTCGATATCGGCCGGCTGCCCTATGACGGCGTCGTCACCGCCGACGGCCGGCACTATGTCGCCGGGCTGTTCGGCGAGGATGCGCTGATCCGGGTCGATCTCTGGGCCGACAGCCTGAAGCCCGAGCGTGTGCTGGCCGGCTACGGCAAGGGCGAGGCGCCGCTGCCGGTCTACAAGATGCCGCATCTGGAGGGCTGGGCGGCGGTCGGCGACCGCCTGCTCATCCCGGCGGTCGGCCGTCACGAGGTCCTGGTGGTCGATCGGGAGCGCTTCGCGCCCGTCGCCGCCATCCCGGTGCACGGCCAGCCGGTCTTCATCGTCGCGCGGCCCGACGGCCGGCAGGCCTGGGTCAACTTCGCCCATCCGCTCAACGACACCGTCCAGGTGATCGACATTCCCTCGCTCACGGTGGTGCACGGCTTCATGCCCGGCCCGGCCGTGCTGCATCTCGAATTCACCCCGCGCGGGCACGAGGTCTGGATCTCGGTGCGCGATGCCGACCGGGTCGACATCCACGAGACGCGTAGCTTCGGCAAGGTCGGCGAGGTGGCGGCCGCAAAACCGTCCGGCATCTTCTTCACCCCGCGCGCCCACCGGATCGGGGTCTAGCATGCATGCGCCCCTGCTGACGCCGCTCGAATCGCGCCTGCTCGACGCCTGGCAGCGCGACTTCCCGCTCTTCCCCGAGCCCTGGCCGGAGGTCGCCGCCGCCGCCGGAACCAGCCCGGCGGCCGCCCTTGCGGCGGTCGCCAATCTGATCGAAACCGGTCTCGCTTCCCGGCTCGGCGCGGTGGTCCGTCCCAACACGGCCGGCGCCAGCACGCTGGCGGCGTTGGTCTGCAGGCCTACCGAGGTGTCCGAACTCGGCCCCGTGGTCTCGGCCGAGGCGGGCGTCAACCACAACTACGAGCGCGAGCATGCGCGCCTGCCGCTGTGGTTCGTGGTCACCGAGGCCGACGAACCGGCGGTCGCCGCCACGCTCAACCGCATCGGGACCGCGACCGGGCGCCCGGTTCTGGCCCTGCCGCTGGAACGGGAATACCGCATCGATCTCGGCTTCGCGCTCGGCGGGGCCTGCCTCGGCACCGCCGGCCCGCATCGGGCCGGTTCCCGCATGGCCGCACTGCCGGCCGCGATCGGCAAGGTCTCGGCCGCCGACCGCGTGCTTCTGGCCGCCATCGAGGACGGCCTGCCGCTGGTCGAGCGGCCCTACCGGGCGGTCGCCGAGCGGCTTGGCCTGTCCGAGACGGCGGTGCTCGCGCGCCTGGCCGCGATGGTGGCGGGCGGGGCGATCAAGCGCTTCGGCATCATCGTGCGGCACCGCCCGCTCGGCTGGCGCGCCAACGCGATGGTGGTGTTCGATGCTCCCGCGGACGCCGTCGACGACCTGGCCGATCTCTTTCTCGACGAGCCGGCCGTGACGCTGCTCTACCGGCGCCGGCCGGCCCCGCCGCTCTGGCCCTACCGGCTCTATGCCATGATCCACGGCCGGGACCGCGGCGAGGTCGGCCGGGTCATCGAACGGCTGGTCGCGAGGGCCGGCTGTCCGCTCGGCCACGAGATCCTGTTCTCGAGCCGCTGCTTCAAGCAGACCGGTGCCCGCTTCTCCCGCGTGCTGGAGCCGGTGTCGTGACCGGCGCGCCCGATGCCGTCGACCGGCGGCTGATCAACGCCCTTCAGGGCGGGTTTCCGGTCGTCCCGCGGCCCTTCGCGGCGGTCGCCGAAGCCCTCGGCCTGGACGAGGACGACGTGATCGGCCGTATCGCGCGTCTGGTCGAGGCCGGCATACTGTCGCGCTTCGGGCCGATGCTCGATGCCGAACGGCTCGGCGGCGCGGTCTGTCTGTGCGCGCTCGCGGTGCCGCCGGAACGCTTCGATGTCGTGGCCGCGATGCTGGCCGACATGCCGGCTGTCGCCCACAATTACGAGCGCCGCCACGCGCTCAACATGTGGTTCGTGCTGGCGACCGAGACGCCGCAGGGGATCGAGGCCGCCGCCCGCGCCGTCGAGGCGGCGACCGGTCTGGCGGTGGCACGGTTTCCGAAGGAACGGGAATATTTCATCGGCATGAGGGTCGAGGCATGATGGCGGACGACACGGACCGCCGGCTGCTGGCCGCCGTCCAGGCGGGCCTGCCGCTGGTGCGCGAACCCTATCGGGCCGTGGCCGAGCGGCTCGGTCTCGACAAGGCCGATGTGATGGCGCGGCTCGAACGGCTGCTCGCCTCGGGGGCGGTGCGCCGCATCGGCGCGGTGCCCAACCACTACCGGCTCGGCCTCGTCCACAACGGCATGACCGTCTGGGACGTGGCCGATGCCGAGGTCGACCGGCTCGGCGCCGCGGTCGGGGCGCTCGATTTCGTCACCCATTGCTACCGCCGGCCGCGCGCCCTGCCGCTATGGCCCTACAATCTCTTCGCCATGGTGCATGGCCGCACGGAAGGCGAGATCGACGACAAGCGGTCCGTCATCGCGTGTCTGCTCGGCGACGACTGCCGAACCTCCGATATGCTGCCGTCGACCCGCATCCTCAAGAAGACCGGTCTGCGGATCGGTGCTTGACGGCGCGAAGCCGGCCCGGGCGGCGGCTGTCACGCCTTCTCGAATTCGCGCCTGTGCAGCCATTCGGCATGCTTCGGTGCCCGCTTGGTGCGCGACCACTCCTCCAGCATGTCCCATTTCACCGTGTCGAGCTTCGCCAGCATGGCGTCCTCCTCCGGATCCGGGCAGGCCAGTTCGATCCGGTGGCCGTTCGGATCGAAGAAATAGATCGAATGGAAGATCGAGTGGTCAGTCACGCCGAGCACCGGGATGCCGTTCTTCTCCAGCCGCTCCTTGTAGGCGAGGAGGGTCTCGCGGTCCTTGACCTTGAAGGCGATGTGCTGGACCCAGACCGGCGTATTCGGATCGCGGCCCATCTCGGGCTTGGTCGGCAATTCGAAGAAGGCCAGCACGTTGCCGTTCCCGGCATTCAGGAAGACGTGCATGTAGGGATCGGGCTCGTGCGTCGACGGCACCCGGTCCTCCGCAATGGCGAGTACGAAATCCATGCCGAGATTGTCGACATACCAGTTGACCGTCTCCTTGGCATCCTTGCAGCGATAGGCGACGTGGTGGATCTGTTCGATCTTCATGGCCGTTTCCCCTGGTGTGTTCAGTTTCGACCCGAATTCTTGGCTGCGACGATGGCCTGTGCGAGCGCATCCCGGTCGCCGACATGGTTGGCGAGGATCAGGATCAGGCGGGCGTTGAGGGCGTCGCTCTCGGCCTTGGTCAGGCCCTGATGGGCCGCGATCAGGTCGGCGTAGAAATCGTCCGCGCCGGCGATGTTGGGTGTCGTGACGAGGTCGGCCATCATGCCCTCCCGGTGGCCTTGGCGACGGCGGCGCGGACTTCGCCGTCGTCGAAATGCTCCCAGCGCGCGGCGACATGCTGGTCCGGCCGGATCAGGTAGACGGCGGAACGGGCCGCGCCGAGCCAGCGCTCGGCCAGCCGGCCGTCGTCGCCCGCCGTGGAAAGCGCCAGCCGCGTCACCGGGATGCCGTCGGCATCGAGCGTGTCGGGGGCGTCGGCATCGAGCGTCAGGAGCTGGAAGCCGCCGCCGAGCCGGTCGATCAGCCAGCCGCCCGGGATCGGCGCATCGGCGGCCGGGGCGCCGGGCCGGGTGCGCGCCGGCATGGCGGGATGGTCGGGGCCGTTCAGCGGCGAGCCGTCATAGGTGCAGGGCACCGACAGGCGGCCGGAATTGACCATCGGCCGGAAGGCCGGGAAATGCTCGGAGAGATCCAGCACCGCGTCGCGGAACAGCCGGCTCACTTCCGATTTCGGGGTGATGAAGTCGGTCGAGCGGGTCGAGTTCAGGATGTTCTCGTCGGCGCCGTGGATGCGCTCGGTGTCGTAGCTGTCGAGCAGGCCGTCGGGTGCCTTGCCGGCCAGCACCAGGGCGAGCTTCCAGGCCAGGTTGTCGGTGTCCTGCAGGCCGGAATTGGCGCCGCGCGCGCCGAAGGGCGAGACCTGATGGGCCGCGTCGCCGGCGAAGATCACCCGGCCGTGTCGGAACTTCGGCATCCGCCGGCACTGGAAGGTGTAGATCGAGATCCACTCGATCTCGAATTGCGCGTCCTCGCCCAGGAAGGCCTTCAGCCGCGGGATGACCTTCTCGGGCTTGGCCTCCTCGCGCTTGTCGATGTCCCAGCCGAGCTGCAGGTCGATGCGCCAGACATTGTCCGGCTGCTTGTGCAGAAGCGCCGACTGGCCGGGATTGAACGGCGGATCGAACCAGAAGCGGCGCTCGACGGGGAAGTCCGGGCTGTCCTCCATGACCACGTCGGCGATCAGGAAATTGTCCTCGAAGACGCGACCGACGAAGTCGAGCCCCAGCATGGTGCGGATCGGCGAGCCCGCGCCGTCGCAGGCGATCAGCCAGTCGCAGTCGATCCGGTAGGGCCCGTCCGGGGTGTCGACGGTCAGCTGGACGCCGTCTTCCTGGCGCCGGATCACCACCACCTTGCTGCCGCCGCGCAGCTCGATCGGCCGCCCCTCGGCCTGCAAGGCGTGGACCCGATCGACCAGGAACTTTTCGAAATGGTATTGCTGCAGGTTGATGAAGGCCGGCCGCTTGTGCCCGCTCTCCGGCAGGAGATCGAAGGCATAGACCTGCCGGTCGCGGAAGAAGACCTTGCCCCGGTTCCAGATCACGCCCTTGTCGACCATCGGATCGCCGCAGCCGAGCCGGTCGAGGATTTCGAGCGGCCGCTTGGCGAAACAAATCGCGCGCGAGCCCCAGCTGACCTTGTCGTTCTCGTCGAGGACCACGACGGGCACGCCGTGCTGGACGAGGTCGATCGCCGCGGCGAGCCCGACCGGTCCGGCTCCGACCACCACCACCGGCCGCCGGACCGGCCCCGCCGCGCCCTGGTCGGGCGAGCGGACATAGGGATAGAGCGGCGTCTCGAAGATCCTGGACATCCTGGTCACCCTCCCGGGTTTCGCGTCGCTCCGGCTTGTCGCGCCGGTTCCGATCGTCCGCGCGTGCGACTCTCCTCCGCACGCGGCATTTGAGCTATCGTCGTCGGGCGATGGAGGACCCGGCGATGAACGTCACCGTGCAAGACATGAAGGCTAACCTCGCCGAGATCCTGCGCCGCGCGGCCGAAGGCAAGGAGATCCGCGTGACGCTCGATGGCGGGCCATATGTCCGCATCGCGCCGGATCCTGGGGCGGCAGCGGCCGCCTCTACAGGCTCGCTGCCGAGGGTCGGCGCCCTGAAGGGGCAGATCAGGATGGCCGAAGATTTCGACGTGCTGGGTCCGGAATGGGACGCGTATGTTCGATGATCGGCCCGCTCCTCGCCGATACCCGCATCTTGCATTGGTCCTTGAACGGTGATCGGCGGCACGATCCGTTCGACCGCTTGATCATCGCGCAGGCCAAGCACGAGGGATGGCCGCTGATGACGGCCGATCCGGCGTTCCGGCGCTATGACGTGGCCATCGCCTGACATCGCCTCACCCCTGCAGCGCCGCCCACATGGCGCGGTCGCGGTCAGCCGTCCAGATGCGCGGATGGTCGAGGCCGAGCGCCTCGTCATAGGCCCGGGCGACGTTGAAGGGCAGGCAGTGCTCGTAGATGGCGTAGGTCGAGAATTTCGGATCGCACACCGCCCGGCAGGCCGCCATCGCCTCCTTGAGCGTGCCGCCGCCGAGCGCGACTTCGGCGACCGGCCGGTAGGTCGAGGCGACGAAATCGCGGGTCAGCGCCAGCGCCTCCTGCACCTTGGCCTCGCCGACCAGCGCGTCGCCGCGGCCGGGCGAGAGCGCGCGCGGGCGATAGGCCGCGATGGCGTCGAGGGTCGCCGGCCAGTCGCCGAAATGGCCGTCGCCGCAATAGCAGGCGGAATGGTATTCGACGATGTCGCCGGAGAACATCACGCCCTGGTCGGGCACCCAGGCGACGATGTCGCCGGCCGTATGGGCGCGGCCGAGCCAGACCAGATCGACCCGGCGGCGGCCGAGATGCAGCGTCATCCGGCGCTCGAAGGTCATGGTCGGCCAGGTCAGGCCGGGGATCGACTCATGCCCCCGGAACAGGCGCGGGAAGCGGCCGAACTCGGAGTCCCAGTCCTCCTGGCCGCGCTCCTGGATCATGGCCCGGCAGGTCTGCGAGGCGATGATCTCGGAGGCGCCGTAGGCGGAGGCGCCGAGCACGCGCACGGCGTGATAATGCGACAGGACGACATATTTGATCGGCTTGTCGGTGACCGTGCGGATCTGCTCGATCACCTTGCCGGCCATGGCCGGTGTCGCCTGGGCGTCGACCACCATCACGCTGTCGTCGCCGATGATGACGCCGGTATTCGGATCGCCCTCGGCCGTGAAGGCGTAGAGATCCCGGCCGATCTCGGTGAAAGAGGTCTTCTTCTCAGTCATGTCGCCCGTGGAGGCGAAGGCCTTGGCGGTCATGGGATCCTACTCGGCGTCGGCTTGGGCTTCGGGGGCGGCGGCCGCGAAGGCCGGATGCGCGCGGGCGGCTTCGTCCGCGGCGCGGATCATCGGATAGGGCGTCAGGTCGAGTTCGAAGCGGCGGGCGTTGTAGACCTGCGGCACGAGGCAGATGTCGGCGAGGCTCGGGGTATCGCCGACCGCGTAGCGGCCGGCCGAATGGGCGAGGCGCGCCTCGATCGCCGTGAAGCCGGTTCCGATCCAATGCCGGGCCCAGGCGGCCCGCGCCGGCGCGCCCGCACCCCAGTCGGCGGTCAGCTTGTCGAGGACGCGCAGATTGCCGAGCGGGTGGATGTCGCAGGCGACCGTCAGGGCGATCTCGCGCGCCACCGCCCGGTCGCGCGGGGCGGCCGGCAGGAGCGGCGGCTCCGGCCAAGTCTCGTCCAGATACTCGATGATCGCGAGCGACTGGGCGAGCGAGAAGCCCTCCTCCTGCCAGACCGGCACCAGCCCGGACGGGTTGAGCCCGAGATGGTCGGCCCCGCGCTGCTCGCCCTTGCGCAGATGCACGGCGGCGTGGCGCGGGGTCAGGCCCTTCAGATTGACGGCGATGCGCACCCGGTAGGCCGCCGAGGAGCGCCAGTAGCCGACCAGGAGCGGTGCGTCAGCCATTGCCGACCTCGGTGCAGCCTTCGTCCGTCATTGGCGCCACCGTCTGCTCGATCGCGCCGAAGATCGAATGGCCCCTGGCGTCCTTCATCGAGATGCGCACGGTGTCGCCGTAGCGCAGGAACGGGGTCGCCGCCTTGCCGGTGCGGATCGTCTCGACGGTGCGGATCTCCGCGATGCAGGAATAGCCGACGCCGCCCTCGGCGATCGGCCGGCCCGGGCTGCCGTCCGGATCGCGGTTGGAGACCGTGCCCGAGCCGACGATCGTGCCGGCGGCGAGCGGCCGGCTCTTGGCGGCATGCGCGACCAGGGTCGGGAAGTCGAAGGTCATGTCGACGCCGGCATCGGCCTTGCCGAAAGGCTGGCCGTTGACGGAGACGAGCAGCGGCAGGTGCACCTTGCCGCCGTCCCAGGCCGGGCCGAGTTCGTCGGGCGTCACGGCGACCGGCGAGAATGCGCTCGACGGCTTGGCGTGCAGGAAGCCGAAGCCCTTGGCGAGTTCCGGCATCACCAGATTGCGCAGCGACACGTCGTTGACCAGCATGATCAGCCGGATCGCAGTCGCCGCTTCCTCGCGGCTGGCGCCGAGCGGCACGTCGTCGACGATCACGGCGATCTCGCCTTCCAGGTCGATGCCCCAATCCTCGCTCGGCATGCGGATGGGTCCACGCGGGGCCAGGAAGCTGTCGGAGCCGCCCTGATACATCAGCGGGTCGGTCCAGAAGCTCTCCGGCATGGCGACGCCGCGCGATTTCCGCACCAACTCGACATGGTTCACATAGGCCGAGCCGTCCAGCCACTGATAGGCGCGCGGCAGCGGCGAGAGCGCGTCATGCTCGTGGAAGCGCTCGCTCGGCAGGGCGCCGAGGTCGAGGTCGTGGGCGAGATCGGCCAGCCGCGGACCGACATGGGCCCAGTCGTCGAGGGCGGCCTGCAGGGTCGCGGCGATCGGCCGGGCCGAGACGCAGCGGGTCAGGTCGCGCGAGACGACGACCAGCATGCCGTCGCGCGTGCGGTCCTTGAGGGTTGCGAGTTTCATGAGATCACTCCCCGGCCCGGGCGCCCGGCGCCGGCCATTCCGGCCGCGCCGGATCGAAATTGCGGTCGAGCCCGTTCCAGCACTCCGGATAGTCGTCCTGGAGGCCGGGCAGCCGGGCGGCGAATTCGGTCAGCTGCTGCGGGAAGCGCGTCTCGAACATGAAGGCCATCGTGCCCGTGAGCTTGACCGGCTTCAATTCGGAGAAACTCGCCTTGTCGAAGGCCGGCTTGTCGGGGCCGTGCGGCAGCATGCAATTGTGCAGGCTCATGCCGCCCGGCACGAAGCCGGTCTCCTTGGCGTCGTACTGGCCGTAGATCAGCCCCATGAACTCGCTCATGATGTTCATGTGGTACCAGGGCGGGCGGAAGGAATGTTCCGCCACCATCCAGCGTTCGGGGAAGATGACGAAGTCGATATTGGCCGTGCCGGCCTCGCCGGAAGGCGCGGTCAGGACCGTGAAGATCGACGGATCGGGATGGTCGAACAGCAGCGCGCCGACCGGCGAGAAGGTCCGCAGGTCGTATTTGTAGGGCGCGTAGTTGCCGTGCCAGGCGACCACGTCGAGCGGCGAATGGCCGATCTCGCAGGTGTTGAAGCTGCCGCACCACTTGACCGTCAGCCTGCAGGCGGTCTCCTTCTCCTCGAAGGCCGCCACCGGCGTCTTGAAGTCGCGCGGGTTGGCGAGGCAGTTGGCGCCGATCGGGCCACGTTCGGGCAGGGTGAACTTGGCGCCGTAATTCTCGCAGACATAGCCGCGCACCGGACCGTCGACGAGTTCGACCCTGAATTTCATACCGCGCGGGATGACGCAGATCTCGCCCGGACCGACCCGGATGCGGCCGAGCTCGGTGAAGAAGACCAGGTCGCCCGACTGCGGCACGACCATCAGTTCGCCGTCGGCATTGTAGAAATAGTCGTCGACCATCGAGGCCGTGACCAGCATGACATGGGCCGCCATGCCGACCTGGGTATAGACGTCGCCGGCCGTGGTCATGGTCCTGAGGCCGGTGACGAAGGTCAGCGCCTCGTTCGGCATCGGCACCGGATCCCAGCGCAGCGGCCCGAGCGGCAGTCCGTGATCGACGATATGCGGCGCGGTCTTCCAGAAAGGCACCTCGACCCTGCGGAAGCGGCTGGTGTGCCGGACCGAGGGACGGATGCGGTAGAGCCAGGAGCGCTCGTTGGTGCCGCGCGGGGCCGTGAAGGGCGAGCCGGACAATTGCTCGGCATAGAGCCCGTAGGCGCAGCGCTGCGGGGAATTCTGGCCCTGCGGCAGGGCGCCGGGAGCCGCTTCGGTCTCGAAATCGTTACCGAAGCCGGGCATGTAGCCAAGCGTCATCGTCGTGCCTCCTCTCACGCGCGTGTCCTCCGGCCTGCGCTTTTTGAGGGGTCCGGCCGCCGTCATCGGCGGACCCCGCGCTTCGGCCCGATCGGGTCCGTTCGTCTCCCCGATCCGGAATCGCCGGTCCTGCCGGCGATGCTTGCAACCGGCGGAAACGCACAGCATACTCACCCGACGATCATATCATGTGAAATGAAACGGCTGTCAACCATGGCCGAACCGCCCGCCGCCGCCCCGCCCGCAGACAGGCCCGTCGCCGCCCCGACGACGGCCGCCCGGATGGCGACCCGCTCCGCCGGCTTCGATCTGGAGCGGTTCCTGCCCTATCGCCTGAATGTCCTGGCCAGCCGGGTCAGCCGCGATCTCGCGCGCCAATACGAGCGGAAGTTCGGCATCTCGATCCCGGAATGGCGGGTGCTGGCCCATCTGGCGCAGAATCGCGACGTCTCGGTGCGAGAGATCCACGAGCGCGTCGACATGGACAAGTCCAAGGTCAGCCGGGCCGCCGCGCGGCTCGAAAGCCTGGCGCTGATCGAGAAGAAGGAACATGCCGGCGACCGCCGTCTGGTCGATCTCCGGCTGACGGCCCGCGGCCTGGCGCTGTTCGCCGAGATCGCTCCGCTCGCCCTGGCCTTCGAGGCCGATCTGTTCGCCGGGCTCGATGCCGAGGAGCGGCGCATCTTCGAACGCGTGATGACGAAGTTGCTCGGCGAGCCGGCCAGCGGGTCGATGGCCGCAGGCACGGATCCGTCCGACTGAACGGGGCGTCCAGAGCCGCTGCCATACCGCCCTGCGCCTATCCGGTGGCGGCCTGGCGATCGTGCCTTGGGGCAGGGGCCTCCGTCGGCCGGCAATCCCCTCAGCGGAACTGCGGATGGGAGGTCCCCGATCGGGGCTATTCCGACATTACATAACATTCAAAAATTATCACATTTGCGTTTGTCGGTATTCCGTCCGGGACGCATGTACGGACGGCGCGCGCCCTTGCCGGTCGGCGGGGCTCAGCGACGTGCCGGACGCATGACAAGAAGCCCGGCTGCAACCATGCGGCCGACAAGGACATCCCTCGATCCCGACCCCTCGGGCACGAGGCGAACCGAGGAAATGACCCGCCATGCTGACGACCCGCGCCGAACAGGCACGAGCGGAGCGGCCGCCGCGTCGCGCCCGCTTCAGAACGCTCGCCATCGCCGCCGGCCTCACCGCCCTCGCCGGCCTGACCCCTCCGGTCTGGGCGCAGGGCGGCGACACCACGCCGATGCGGCCCGGCGAGGCTTTCCTGACCCGGTTTTCCGGAACCGCAGCCGGCGCCGGCGGACGCGCCATGATCGATCTCGACGGGACCGTCGGCAGCATTGTCGACCTGCGCAATCCGGGCTTTCCGGCGCAGGGGCAGCATTGGATCGACGAGCCGCAGCGCCTGCCGGTCACCGCCCGCGATGTCGGGCAGGTCTATGGCGTCGCCCTGGACGACCAGTCGCCGCCCAACGTCTATCTGACGGCGACCGCGGCCTTCGGCCTGCATCGCACCGAGGACGGCCGCGACTGGCTGCCGGGGCAGTGGGGACCGGGCGGTGCCGGTCCCGGTGCGGTCTGGAAGCTCGATGCGCGGCGCAACTATGCGCCCCAGTTGCTGGCGACCGTGACGCTCGACGGCCGGCCGAACAGCGCCGCCGCGCTCGGCAACATCGCCTTCGACAAGGCGCATCGGCAATTGCTGGTCTCCGACCTGGAGACCGGTATGATCCACCGCCTGTCGCTCGACGGTCGCGATCTCGGCCGCTTCGATCACGGCGTCGAGGGCCGTGCCGCCTATTTCGACGTGCCGGCCGGGCGCAACGCCGCTCTGCCGCCGGTCGCCTTCGATCCGGCCAGCCGTGCCCGCATCGACGATTGCGCCGAGGGCCGCTTCACCGAGACGCCGGCCTGCTGGAACATCGCCGATCCGCGCCGCCGCATCTGGGGGCTCGCCGTGCGCACTGTCGGCACGCAGCGCGAGACCCGGCTCTACTATGCGGTCTGGAGCGGCCTGCCGCTCGGCGCGCCCGGCTTCGCCGACCTGCCCGAGACCGAGAAGACCGGCACGGTGTGGTCCGTGCGGCTCGGCCCAGACGGCGGCTTCGACCGGTCGAGCGTCCGGCGGGAGCTGGAGGTGCCCGAATTCTTCGTCGGCCAGGACGATTTCCGCCGGGCCGGTCCGAGCTGGCCGGTCGCCGACATCGCCTTTCCGGACTGCATCGACCAGGGCATCATGATCCTGTCCGAGCGCGGCGGCCTGCGCAATCTCGGCCTCGACGCCGAGGAGCCCTTCGCCACGCCGCGGGAATCGCGCGTGCTGCGCTACGAGATGGGCGAGGACGGCGCCTGGAAGGCGGTCGGCCGCTACGATGTCGGCTTCTCCGAACGCAAGCCGCCGGCGGTGCAGCCCTTCCTGCGCGCCGGCGCGTCCGGCGCCGCGGCCTTCGGCTACGGCTATGACGAGAAGGGCGCGGTCGATCCGACGCGCGCGAACCAGAGCCTGTGGATGGCCGGCGACCATCTCTGCTCGCCCGAGGGTCCCTGCTTCAATCCCGGCACCGGCGCTTTCGACGACGACAGCCAGGTGCACGGCATCCAGGGCACGCCGGAGCCGGCCTTCGCCGAACTGGCGCCGAACGGCGCCTTCCGGGTCTATCCCGTGAAAGGACGCGTCACCAATCCGGACGGCCCGGCACAGTCCTACATGATCGACGCCGACGTGAATGTCGACGCGGAGGGCAAGCCCAACCCGGCCGAACTCGCCCGCAACGACGCCACCATGATCGGCGACATCGCCATCTGGCAGCCCTGCGAGGGCCAGGCGGCCGCCGTGCCGCCGCCCCCGCCGCCGGCCGAGATCGTGCGCGGGCCGGTCGACCTCTGGATCCGCAAGACCGGCTTCGAGGAGTGCGATTTCGACGGCATCTGCAGCTTCACGGTCACCATCTCGGCGATCGGCGAGGGCACCTGGGTGGCGCCGATCTTCATCCGCGACTTCATCCCCGAGGGCGCCGAACTGGTCTCCTTCACGCCCGCCGATCCGTGGATGTGCGACGTGATCGACGCGCTCTTCTGCTTCCGCCCGACCGTGACGCTGCAGCCGGGCGAGGACATCGTGCTGCGCATCCGCATCCGCATGCCGGAGGCGATCCTGGTGCGTGCACCGATCGACCTGCAGAACTGCATCGCGCTGGAATGGCCTTTCGCCGATCCCGACGACGGTCCGGCGATCCAGCTCGCCACCCGCAACGTTCTGATCCTGATGGGCTATCTGCAGCGCCGGGAGCTCGCGATCGAGCCCGCCATCCAGCGCTTCGAGCGCGACATGCGGCTGCCGCAGACCGGCCGGATCGGGCCGCGCCTGACCGAAGCCCTGTTCGGCGGCCTCGCCCGCATGATCGGCGACAACGATCCGCAGAACGATCTGGCCTGCGCGCCGTTCCGCGTTCCGCCGCGGCCGCCGGTCTTCGACGGGCATTCGCGCCGCGATACCCATCGCCGGTTCGGATCGGTCGAGCACAGCCGCTGGCAGACCCATCGGCGCTGGGACAGCCCGGCCCACAATCCCTGGCAGAGCCATCTGCGCTGGGGATCGGTGGTCCTGCCGCCCTTCGACCTGCACGATCGTGCCGAAACCCACGCCCGCTGGGGTTCTGTCTGGCACAGCCGCGTGCGCACCCATCGCCGGGACGGCTCCTTCCCGCCCCAGCACGACCTGCGCCTGTCGCATGACCGGTTCGACTCGTTCCACTCGCTGGCCATGTCGCACTATCGCGGCAGTTCGATCCACAAGGTCGAGCGCTCGCACTACCGGTTCAGCTCGATCCACGGCAAGAAGGAGTCGCATGATCGTTGGGGCTCGCTGCACGACCGGCGCGAGACGCACCGCCGCGACGGCTCGATCCATGCCCGCTCTCTGTCCCATACCAAGGCACAGTCGCTGCATGCGCTCGACCGGTCCCATGCCAAGGCCGGATCGACCCATGGCCGGCGCGAGTCGCTGGCGGCGGGCGGCTTCGGCGATCAGCATCACACTCGCGCCCAGTCGCACTTCAAGGCGGCTTCGGCCGGCCATGATCCGTCCAGCAACCCGTTCCACGACAAGCGGGCGAGCCTGGGCTTCCTCGGCAAGGACAAGGACAAGGACAAGGGCAAGGGCAAGGGCAAGGACGGCCACGACGACCAGTCCGGTCAGGGCGGTCAGGGGCAGTCCGGTCAGGGTGGCGACATCCGCCACAACCGGCTCCTGAGCCAGAGCCAGCGCACCGGCGACGACAAGGGACCGAAGGGCCATACCGTGGTCCAGTCGCGCGGCGGATCACTGCATTCGACCGCGGCCAGCGCGGCGGCGACCACCGGGCCGACCATCGTCCACACCGTCGCGGCGAGCCGCGGCACGACGACGGGTCACTCCAAGGCGGCCAGCCGCGGCGGCCACAGCACGGCGGAAAGCGCTGCGCTGACCGGTCCGGTCATCGTGCACTCCAAGGCGGCGAGCCGCGGCCCGATCGTCCACAGCAAGGCCGCCAGCCGCGGTCCGGTGATCGGGCCGAGCCACGATCACGGTCCGACCATCGTGCACAGCAAGTCCGCCAGTCGGGGCGGTTCGGGCGGCCATTCGAAGGCGGCCAGCCGGGGTATCACCGGCCCGCAGACCGGCGGCCACAGCCACGATGCCGGCCCGGTCCATTCGAAGAAGGCCAGCAAGGGCTCCTCGGGCGGCGGCAGCTTCGGACCGGCTCCCTTCGGGGGTGGCGGCGGCCATGCCAAGAAGGCCTCCAAGGGCTCCTTCGGCGGCGGCAGCAGCGGCGGCGGCGGTGTGCCTTTCGGCGGCGGCGGGCATTCCAAGCAGGCGAGCAAGGGCTCGTTCGGCGGCGGCCACAGCCATGCGGCACCGTCCGGCTTCGGCGGCTTCTCCAAGCCGCAGAAATCCGGTGGCGGCAGCTTCGGCGGGTTCGGCGGCGGAGGCGGCCACAGCAAGCCGGCCAGCAAGGGCAAGCTGTTCTGAGTGAAAATGGCGCCGGACCGGTCGCGATCCGGCGCCGCCCCCCGTCCAGGACCAGGCCCCCCGGGCCGGCGACGGCCCCGGGCTGGCGACGGCCCCGGGGGGCTTCCTCTCTCTCAGGTGATCGAGGGGACCCGAGCCGGTGCGTTCGGGTCTCCGGCTCCAATCCGGCGATCGGCCCATGCGCGGCGCCGACGCCCTCGCGATGGTCCCCGCCCATGTGGCTTTCTCGCATGCTTCTCGCCGGAGCCGCCGGCCTCATCGCCCTGGCGCTCGTTGCCGCCAGCGCCGCCGTCGCGGCCGATGCCCGGCCCGATTGGCCGAAGCTCCACACCAACGAAGAGATGATCGACGACGCCACGCGGGCGCCGTCGATCGACACCAGGGACCCGCTTGCGGTGCTCGACTTCGTGCTGAAGAGCCTGCCGGCGCGCGTGAAGGTCCATCCGACCGAGAACTACTACTATTTCTGGTTCTGGCACGACCACGTCAAATGGGCCGGAAACCTGCGTCTCGACCCGCAGGAACGCGACCGTGGTCTGGTCAACTTCGCCTATTTCGAGGATTACACGGAGTGGGCGGCGGAGAGCAGGGTCAACCATCGCCTGCTCGGGGCCGAAGACGGCGTCACCGTCGAGAAGCTGGCGCCACTCGTCTACCGGGTCACGTTCCGCGGCACCGCGGTCGAATTCGCGCTCAACGACCTCTCCGAGACCCGTCCGCCGGAGGGATTCCTGCGCCCGACCGAGGTCTATGTCGGGCCGGTGCTCGACGATTCCGGGCTGCCCTTCTATCTGGTCTGGAACAAGGACCAGAAGCTCTTCCACTATATCCTGAACGAGCAGGCCCCCGCTGCGGAGGCCTGGCGCGCCTCGCGCATCTCGCCGCGCATCCTGATCGGCAACCGGACCGGCTTCGCGCTCTATCGGGACCGCTACCGCGACCGTAAGATCCTGATCGGCATCTATGCCTCCAACGCGGCGGTGAACAATTACTATGACGGTCCGTTCGATCAACTGCCCGACAATTTCATCAAGGACGATACGCTGCACGACGCCATCCTGGCGCTCGAACCCGGTCTGAAGGGCAAGATCGACCGCTTCGGCAATTCGCCGGGCGGCAAGGAGCGCTTTTTGATCGGCCCCTACATGCAGTGGCGGACGGAGGAGGATCTCGCCGTCGTCAAGCGCTGCGCGGCCGATCCGAAGATCAAGGGCGAACGCTGGTACGGCTGCTTCGTGATCGAGCGGCAATAGCGCACCGGTATGCGACGGGCATGGTCGTGCGACCGGTACGGTCGATCGATCGGATCGATCGTCACCCGGCCATGTGCCGGTAGAGGCGCGGCAGGGCATCGATCAGTTTGCCCGGCCGCCCGACCACCGCGAAGGCATTGGCACCGAAGATGCGCGGGAAATAGCTCCTCGCCTCTCGGTCGATGGTGATGCCGAACACGGCGATGCCCTTGGCGCGTGCCTCGTCGACCGCCTTGCGGGTATCCTCGATGCCGTAGCGACCCTCGTAGCGGTCGAGGTCGTTGGGCTTGCCGTCGGTCAGCACGATTAGCAGCCGGCGGCGCTCGCCGCGCGCGGCCAGCCCCGTCGCGGCATGGCGCAATGCGGCGCCGAGGCGGGTATAGTGGCCGGGCTTCAGCCCGCCGATGCGCGCCCGCACGGCGGCACCCAGCATCTCATCGAAATCCTTGATCCGGTCGACCCGCACCCGGTCGCGCCGCAGCGACGAGAAGGCGAGCAGCTGGTGCGCGTCGCCGACCGCCGTCAGTCCCTCGGTGAAGGCGACCAGCGCCTGCCGGGCGACCTCGATCACCGGCAGCCCGTCCGCATAGGCTTCGGTCGAGCGCGACACGTCGACCAGGACCGTCACGGCGAGGTCCCGCGCGGTGTTGCGGACCGACTCGTAGACCCGGTCCGATCCGGCGCCGGTCGCCCTGAGGTCGGCGAGCGAGCGGACCAGCGCGTCGGTGTCGAGTTCCGCACCGTCGAGCCGCGCGCGCAACCGCTCGCGCCCGCCCGCCAGCGCCTCGAAGCGCCGGCGCACGGCCCGGATGCGCCGGGCGGCGGCCGGGTCCAGCGTCCAGCGTCCCTCGGCCGCCGCCTCGGCCGGACCGGCGAGCACGCGGACATGGTCGGGCCGGTAGACGGCGCGCCGGCAATCCCATTCCGGATAGAGATGGGTGCCGGCGAGCCGGCCGTGGGCGATGTCCTCCGGTGCCAGATCGAGGTCGAAGGCGAGCCGGGTCGACGCTTTCTTGCGCAGGCGCGCCAGGGCCAGATGATCGTGATCCTCGGCGGCCTTGCGCGCGCTGTCCTCGTCGTCATCCTCCACGTCGCGGTGGATGTTCATGAATTCCGCCCAGGTCAGGATCTTCTCGAAGCGATGGGCGACGAACGGATCCGGGCGGTCGACCTGATCGTGCCGGCGCCGCTGCGCCTGCTTGGCGGCGCCCTCCGGCGTGCGGCCGGTTCCCGGCGTCTCGTCGGCATCGGAAGGGTCCGCGGGTCCGGGAGCCCGAACGGCATCCGGCATGATCTCGCCCCACAGGATGATCGGGAGAAAGGGGCGGTATCCGACGGGTGCCTTCAGATCCCCGAACCCGCGGTCGGGCGCGAAGACGCAGCCGACGATGGCGGTGTCGAGCGGCGGCGCGGTTCGGCCGAGAGCGTGGCGGATGGCGGCCTCGACGGCCATCTCGCAGGGCGGCAGGCGGCGGTCCGGGCGCAGCGCCAGGGCGGCGGCGGCGAGGCGGCGGCCGATGGCGGCGAGGCCCGGAAAGCGGGTTTCGACGGCAGCCGTCACCGCGAGGGCGTGGCGCAGCGCCAGGATGTCGTCGCGCAGCGGGTCGGGGTCGCGCGATCGCCCGATCGCGGCCCCGGCGACCGCATAGCCGGCGAGCCACAGATAGGCCTGACGGTTCAGCGCGCGGTCGGGAAACTGGGCGATGCGCGCCGGCAGCAGCAAGGCGTCGCCGGTCAGTCGGGCGCCGGCGAGGCGCTCGTCGTCGCGGCCGAGCCGCTGGGCGAGGCTCAGGCGATGATGCGAGGTGCGCGCCTCGGCGGCCTTGATCTCGATCGCGTGCGGGCCGCCGAGGCCGCGGAACAGCGGACCGATCGACCCGCGCACGGTCTCGAAGGCGACCGCTTCGGCCTCGAAGCACGGCAGCGTCGCCCGGCCGGCGAAGACCCGGTGCCAGAGCTTGCCGACCGTCTCTTCCGGTTCGAGCAGGGAATGCCAGTCCATCGCCGCGCCTCGCCTGTGCCGTTCGTCAGCCGAAGACCGCGACGACCAGGTCGCGCAGGCCCTGCTTGACATCCTCGTCGTCGCTCAGCGGCTCGATCAGCGCGGCCTCGATCGCGTCCTCCAGGCGGGCGCCGTCGCGCACCAGCATGGCGCAATAGACCAGGAGGCGCGTCGAGCAGCCCTCCTCGAGATCCTGGCCCTTGAGGGCCCGCAGGCGGCCGCCGAGCGCGACCAGCGGGCGGCAGCGGTCGAGGTCGAGGCCGGTCTCGGCAGCGACGATCTCGGCCTCGGCCACGGGCGGCGGATAGTCGAAGGCGATCGACAGGAATCGCTGGCGGGTCGAAGGCTTCAGTGATTTCAGGAGGTTCTGGTAGCCCGGATTGTACGAGACGACGAGCATGAAGTCGTCCGGCGCGGCCAGCGTCTCGCCGGTCCGCTCCAGAGGCAGCAGGCGGCGGTCGTCGGTCAGCGGATGCAGCACGACGGTCACGTCCTTGCGCACCTCGACGATCTCGTCGAGATAGGCGATGCCGCCCCGGCGCACCGCGCGGGTCAGCGGCCCGTCCGTCCACACCGTCTCGCCGCCCTTGAGCAGGAAGCGGCCGGTCAGATCGGCGGCGCTCAGGTCGTCGTGGCAGGCGACGGTGTCGAGCGGCAGGCCGAGCCGGGCCGCCATATGGGCGACGAAGCGGGTCTTGCCGCAGCCGGTCGGACCCTTCAGCAGGAGCGGCAGCCGCAGCCGGAAGGCGCGTTCGAACAGCGCGCATTCCGAACCGATCGGGCGGTAGTAGGGGATTGCCGGGGTCTGGTCCCCCGCAACGGAGACCGCGGGGCCGGTGGCGGCCCCCGCGGGGGCCGCCTTCGCGTTCTGGAACAGAAGGGGCGCGTTCATGTGGGCATCCCCTCATTCGGCCGGCGTGGCGGCGGGGGCGTCGGGGCCGCGGCCGATCACCTCGGCCCGGCGCGGGACGAGCACGGAATAGAGGAACAGGATGGCGCCGATCACCACCGCGACGCCGGAGCCGAAGCGCATCTGGTAGAACAGCGCCAACTGGTCCTGCACCTCCATGAAGCCCTGTCCGAGCACGCGCTGCAGATGGACCTGGACCACGCCGGCGAAGGTCAGCGTGAAGGTCATGAACGACATGGCGCCGGCCATGATCCAGAAGGAGATCATGTTGAGCACCTGGTTGTAGGGTGCCCGGCCGAGCAGGTGCGGCATGGCATAGGTGATGATCGCCAGGTTCAGGCAGACATAGGCGCCGAAGAAGGCGAGATGACCGTGCGCGGCGGTGACCTGGGTGCCGTGGGTATAGTAGTTGACGCCGTGCAGGGTGTGCATGAAACCCCAGATGCCGCCGCCGAAGAAGGCCAGCACCGCGCAACCGAGGCTCCACAGGAGGGCCGCATTGTTGGGATGCTCGCGCCGGCGCTTCCAGACCATCGCGAAGGTGAACAGCACCATGGCGAAGAAGGGCAGGATCTCCAGGCTTGAGAAGATCGAGCCGACCCACTGCCAGTATCCCGGCGCGCCGATCCAGTAATAGTGGTGGCCGGTGCCGAGCAGGCCGGTGAACAGCGACAGCGCGACGATGGCGTAGAGCCACTTCTCGACCACCTCGCGGTCGACGCCGGTCATCTTGAGCATCAGGAAGGCCAGGATGGCCGCCATGACCAGTTCCCAGACGCCCTCGACCCAGATGTGGACGACATACCACCAATAGAGCTTGTCAACGCCGAGGTTGTCCGGATTGTAGAGGGCGAACAGGAAGAAGACCGCGATGCCCCAGAGCCCCAGCAGCAGGACGTTGGTGATGGCGGTTTTGCGTCCCTTCAGCACCGTGACGGTGACGTTGAACAGGAAGATCAGCGCCGCCACGACGATGCCGAGCTTGACCCAGAGCGGCTGCTCCAGGAACTCGCGACCCTCATGGATGCGGAACAGATAGCCGACCACGGCGCCGAGCGTACCGACCACCAGGATGACCAGCTGCAGATAGGCGAGCCGGGTCGAGTAGATCTCGGTCTCGCTCTCCTCCGGGATCAGATAGTAGGCGGCGCCGAAGAAGCCGAGCAGCAGCCAGACGATCAGCGCATTGGTATGCAGCATGCGCACGATGTTGAACGGCAGCAATACGGACAGCGTATCCGGCACGATATAGATCCAGCCGGCCAGAAGACCGGCCGTTACCTGGATGGCGAAGAGCGCGAGGGCGACGGCGAAATAGGCCAGGGCTACCCGCTGGGTTTGATACTTCATGGGACCCTCCTGGTGGTTCGACCGGTACGGATGATCGGCATCCGTCCCGGAGGTCAGAACCACGATGTCTTTGACCGAGAGGTCGGGAACGGGACGGCCGGACGGCGTGCGGCCGGGACGGGACCTGTCAGCCGGAGACGTTCGGCGGCCAGCCCTGTGTGTCGATCTTGGCGGTCCACTCCAGGAAGGCGGCCAGATCGTCCAGCTCCTGATCGGTCAGGTTGAACTGCGGCATCTGGCGCCGGCCGGGCACGCCGGTCGGCTGCGCCTGCATCCAGGACTTGATCGTCTCGCGCGCGCCGGCCGGGTCCTTGTCGCCGCCGTAGCGGATGAAGACGTTGCCGAGCTCGGGCGCGAAATAGGCGCCCTCGCCGAGGATCGTGTGGCAGTCGATGCAGGCGTTCTTTTCCCAGACCCGCTTGCCGCGGGCGACCGCTTCGGTCAGCGGTGCGGACGCCGTGGACTTGGTCACCATGTAGTAGTGACTGTGCGCGGTCAGGCCGGCGAATATCACCAGGAAGACCAGCGATCCCCCATAGAAGATATTGCGCGCGGCCGATTTGGTGAAGGCGTCGAACATGGGACCCCCGTCATGAGCAATCGGCTTCGACGGGTATCGGCCGGAGGCGGCTCGGCCACCTTGATTTTTGGTAAGACCTGATGAACGGGCGGGAAGCCGGGGGCGAGAACAAAAAGGCCCGCCGCGATGAGTTCCGTACGGGAACTGCGGCAGGCCTTTGCTAGGCGGCTCGGGGAGGAAGACCAAGCGTCTCCTGATCCCACGATTCGCCGGAACCGCAATTGATCGGGATCAAGCGTCGGTTTCGGCAGGGCTCATTTTGCGGCGGCCGCACGGGCCTTGAGGTCGAATCCCGGGTCCGCAGCCTCCTCGGGACTGAGGTCGGCGCCGGCATCGAGCAGGCGGCGGGCGATCATGTGGTCGGCCGGTTTCGACACCGATTCCACCGCCACGAGGCGACCCTCGCGGAAACCGAACACCGAGAAGGCGCCGGCCTCGGGTGTGCCGCGGGTGACCGTCCGGTCGATGCCTTGGCCGAGCCCGGCGATCTGCAGCTTGAGCGGACCCTGGTCGCTCCAGAACCACGGCACGGCCTCGTAGGGCACCGGATCGCCGCCGGCGATCCAGGCGGCGAGGCTCTTGGCCTGGTCGGTGGCATTTTGTACGGATTCAATGCGCACCGGTGCCATTGCCCAGCGACTTGGATGCAATGCGGTGTCACCGAGGGCGAAGACGCGGGGGTCGGCGGTGGCGAGATGCCGGTCGACGACGATGCCGTTGCCGACCGCGAGGCCGGCCGCTGCGGCCAGTTCCGCATTCGGGACGACCCCGATGCCGACCACCACGAGGCTCGCCGGGATGCGCTCGCCCGCGACCGTCTCGACCGCGGCGACCCGGCCGGCCTCGCCGACGATCCGCGCCACCCCGGCCGGCATCCGGAAGCGGACCCCGGCGGCCTCGTGGCTCGCCTGGAAGAAGGCGGAGATCTCCGGCGAGACCGCGCGCTGCATGACCCGGCCGGCGGCCTCGATCACCGTCACCCGATGGCCGCGCTTGGCGGCGGTGGCGGCGACCTCCAGGCCGATGAAGCCGGCGCCGATGACGACGACATCCTCGGCCGCGGCGAGCGCATCGCGCAGCGCATGGGCGTCGGCGATGGTCCGGAGCCCGGTGACGCCGTCGAGATCGGCGCCCGGCACCGGCAGCGGCCGGTTGCGCGTGCCGGTCGCCAGCGCCAGCCGCGAGAAGGCCAGACTGCCGCCATCCGCGAAGGCCACCCGGCCGCCGGCGAGATCGAGCCCGGCGACCGGGCGATCGCCGAGAAAGTCGATCCGGTTCTGGGTCAGGAAGGCTTCCGGGCGCAGGAACAGGCTGTCGGGCGTCTTGCCGTCGCTCAGATAGCCCTTGGACAGGGGCGGGCGCTGGTAGGGCAGGTGGCCCTCGTCGCCGACCAGCAGGATCGGTTCGTCATAGCCGTTCTGGCGCAGCGAGGCGGCCAGCTGCAAGCCGGCCTGGCCGGCGCCGACGATGACGAAGGGGGCGGCATTCATCGCAAGGCTCCTGACGGGATGCGGGGGTGGATGCGGGCGAGCGGTTCGGCCGACCGACGGATCCGGCCGCGCCCGGGAGGCCCGGCCGAACCGACCGAAGACCTAGCCGAGCCGGGCGAGGACGGCGGCGCGGGTCGGCAGCGGGTCGACCGCGCCGTAGCCCTCGGTCGACATGCCGGCGGCGACATTGGCGAAGCGACCGGCGCGGAAGGGGTCGTCATGGGCGAGATATTCGGTCAGGAAGGCACCGTCATAGGCGTCGCCTGCCCCCGTCGCGTCGACCGGCCGGCAGGCGATCGACGGAATGCGATCGCGCCGTTCGGCCGTGGCGACCAGCGAGCCCTCGGCGCCGAGCGTCAGGCCGACGATTTTGACGCCGAGCGCCAGATAGTGGTCGCAGATGGCGTCGGCATCGTCGAGGCCGGTCAGGAGCCTGGCGTCGTCGAGGCCGGGCAGGAGGATGTCGGTGAGCCGCGCGGTCGCCTCGATCACCGCGCGGGCGCGGTCGAGCGGCCAGAGCCTCAGGCGCAGGTTGGTGTCGTAGGAGACCAGCCGGCCGGCCTCGCGCGCGGTGCGGATCGCCGCGAAGACGGCGTCGCAGGCCGAGGCCGAGATGGCCTGGCTGATCGCCGAGACATGCAGCACCCGGGCGCCGGCGACGAGAGCCGCCGGCACGTCGGCCGGGCCGACGCGGCTCGCCGCCGAACCGGCGCGCAAGTAGGAGAAGGCGTGCCCGTCCGGCCCGTGGGTGACGAAATAGACCGCCGTATGGGCGGCCGGATCGATCTTCACCCGGCTCGCATCGACCCCCTCGCGCGCCCAGAGCGCCAGGAAGTCCTTGCCGAAGGCATCGTCGCCGAGCCCGGTGAAATAGCCGACCCGCGCCCCCAGCCGCGCCGCCGCGATCGCCGCATTGGAGGTGTCCCCGCCGAAGCCGCCGAGCCATTGACGGCCCTCGCCGGTATGGTTGAACTCGAACATGGGCTCGCCGAAGGCGAGAATGTCGAGGGACGTGGCGCTCATCGTGCTGTCTCCGGAGATCGGGCCGGCGAGAGCCATGCAGCGCGCCGCCGACCGGGTCAAGCCGGTCGATGCGGGACGGTGCCGTGCAGGTCAGATAAGCGGCGCAGGCATGAGGGGGACTGGATGGGGTACGACATTCACATCACCAGACGCCGCGTCTGGCTGGACGACGCGAACGACATTACACTTGAGGAGTGGAAGGCCTATGTCGCCTCCGATCCGGACATGCGGCTGGACGGCTTTTGGGAGGATTCCTACGACGGCGGCGTCATTCTGCGGTTCGAAGATGAGAGCTTCGCCGTCTGGACATCCCATCCAGACGCAAAGTCGCCTGACGATCTGGTCCGGTTCAGGCTTGGTGCCGGCAATATCGTCGTCAAAAATTCCGACCAGGCGATCCGGATCAAGATGGCGGCGATCGCGCGAGCGCTCGGCGCCCGTGTCCAGGGCGACGAATTCGAACTCTATGGCGATGACGGCCAACAGAACGGCGTGGACCTGCCCGAGTACGACTCGGAGCCCGAGGCCGCCGACGGCGCCAAGCCGGGCGTCCCGGCGCCGGGCGGCCGGCGCTGGTGGGAGTTCTGGAAATAGCGGGGTCGGGAGTGACGCGACGAAGCGGTTCGGTGATTCACCCGACGCGCGTCAGACGTGGCTCGACAGGTCTCATCTTTTCGGTTCCGAACCCGCGGCTGCATCCCCGGACAAGGCCCGTCAGGGCCGCCGATCAAGTCGGGT